>JADGNU010000115.1 GCA_017883305.1 Candidatus Aminicenantota bacterium
ACTCGATCGCGGCAAAATCGTAGGTCTCGGTCATGGTTCGAAAATCCTCAAAAGAATGGGTTTTCATCTTAGATTCATTCCCCACCCAAGTCAAGGAAGGGGACATGTCCCCGATCTTGACCAAGATATTTCCCAGCACCGCTCCTCCAAGTCACTCCGGAGCGGTGCTGATGGTCGCTCCCAAGAGTCCGCTCCCTGCCGTTGGAATTCGCTAAGATGAATGGATATACTGAGGGGAGCGAAAACGGCGATGAGTATTCTCGAGGTGAGCGGGCTTTCAGCGGGATATGACGGCGGGTTCGTCGTTCATGACGTCTCGCTCGCGGTCGAGGCGGGGGAATTCGTCGCCATTCTCGGCCGCAACGGCTCCGGCAAGAGCACGCTGATCAAGGCCGTCCAGAACCTGCTCGGCAACGTCCATGGGCAAGTCCTGTGCGGCGGCGAGGACGTCTTCCGCATGGGCCCTCGCCGGGTCGCGGCGAAGATCGCCTATGTCCCCCAGATGGCCGAGCCCGTTTTCGAATACGCGGTCGAGGAGATCGTTCTCATGGGCCGATTCGCCCGCCAGGGGCGGTTCGAGAAGTCCTCGGCCGGGGACGCGGCGGCTGTGGCCGAGGCCATGCGGCTGACCGACGTCGCGGGCATGCGCGAAAAAAGGCTCTCCCAGCTGAGCGGCGGCGAGCGCCAACGGGTTTTTATCGCCCGGGCCCTGGCCCAGGACACGCCCCTGCTCCTTCTCGACGAGCCGAGCAGCCATCTCGACATCTCCTACCAGGTCGAGATCTACGGCATCCTCAAAGGCCTGCAAAAGGACAAGGGCAAGGCCGTCGTCGTCGCCGAACATAACGTCAACCTGGCCGCGGCCTACGCCCGACGGCTGGTCTTTTTAAAGGACGGAGGCATCGCAGCGGAAGGAACGCCCGCCGAAACGGTGACGGCGGCGAACGTCCTCGCCATCTTCGGCGCCGACGTCGACATTCGCCCGAACACCCGTTCGGGCCTGCCGGAGATCTCGCTGGCCGGCGGAAGGGTGGACGAGTGAAACTGAAAACGGGGCGGGCGGACCGTTTTCTAGCCTTGACCATCTTGATTTCACCGCTATTCTTCTTCGCCAGCATTCTTTCTGGGGGCGAAGTCTGGGGGCGCGTACTAGCGCGAAATGTCCCCGATCTTTCCGCCCCCGGCCAGCAGGTCATCAAAGACGACCTCGGACGGCCGTTCCCGCTTCCAGCCTCGACGCCGCGGAGGATCGTCTCCATGGCCCCGAACATCACCGAGATCCTCTTCGCTCTCGGACTCGGCGGGCGGGTCGTCGGCGTGACCCGCTTTTGCGACTGGCCGCCCGAAGCCAAAGCGATCCCCAAGATCGGCGGCCTCGTCGATCCGAACGTGGAAATCATCCGGTCGCTCGACCCGGACCTTGTCATCGCCTTCCGGGGCAACCCCCTGCGGGTCGTCGAACGCATCGGCAAGCTCGGCCTGCCCGTCTTCATACTCGATATCGGCGAAGGCCTCGACAACCTCTTCCCGCTCATCGAAAGGATCGGCCGGGTCACCCGGACCGAAGGCGCGGCGGCCGGGCTCGCGGCCAAGCTCCGCGCCCGGGTCGAGGCCGTTGACGCGGGCTTACGGGGCGTCCTCTCGCGGCCCGCGGTCTTCGTCCTCCTCTACGGCCAGGGGCTCTGGACCTGCGGCGGAGAGAGCTACGTCAACGACCTCATCGACCGGGCCGGCGGGACGAACGCCGCGTCATCCCTGCCCAAGAAATGGGTCCTCTACAAACGGGAGAGGATCATCAAAGACGACCCCGGCGTCGTCTTCATCCTGGCCCGCTCGGCATCGGACTTTGCCGCCGGACGCGTCCGGTTCGCGCGCATGCCGGGGATGGACGGGATCAAGGCCGTGAAGGAGGGCAAGATCTACGAGCTCGACGAGAATGCCGCCAGCCGCTTCGGCCCGAGGCTCGTCGAAGTCCTCGACCGGATGGCTGAGCTTCTCCATCCCGAACGGTTCGGAGGACGGACGTGAGCCGCAAGACAGGGCGCAGGCTCTTCTGGGCGGTGTCCATGTTCTTGTGCCTGGCCGGCTTCCTCCTTTCGCTTCTCCTGGGCCCCGTCCGGACGACCCCGGGCGACCTGGCGCGTTTTATCCAGAATCCTGACCGGGTCCGGGCCGCCATCTTTATCGACCTCCGACTGTCCAGGGCCGTCCTGGCCTTTCTCGTCGGGGCCGCGCTGGCCCTTTCCGGGGCCATCCTTCAAGGTTACTTCCGCAATCCCATGGCCGATCCCTTCGTGGTCGGTGTTTCCTCCGGGGCATCGCTGGGCGCGGTCCTCGCCACGGCCCTCGGCTTCGAGGCCGCGGTTTTCGGCTTCAGCGGCCCCGGCCTTCTGGCTTTTCTCTTCGGTCTGGGCATCGTCTCGATCGTCTACGCCCTGTCCCTGCGGCGGGGCGGCTTCAAGATCGAGACGATCCTGCTGACCGGCATCGCCGCCGGCGCGCTGGCCTCGGCCCTGACCACCTTCTTTCTATTCATGCGCTCCGATTCCTACGACCAGGCGGTCTTTTGGCTCCTCGGAAGCTTCCAGCTCGCCGAATGGGGACAGGCCGCGACGATCGCCCCGTGGGTCGTCCTGTGCCTCCTGGCTTCGGTCTGGCTGGCCCGGGACATGGATCTCCTCGCGCTCGGGGACGAGACGGCCCAAGCCCTCGGTAGCCCGGTCCGGCGGGTCCGCAAAGCGTTCCTGGTCATGTCGGCCCTCCTGGCCGCTCTTTCGGTGGCCGTGAGCGGGATCATCGGCTTCGTCGGCCTCGTCGTCCCTCACTGGGTCCGCCTGCTTATCGGTCCCGGACATCGAACGCTCTTCGTCGCCTCGGCGCTTGCCGGTGGGACCTTCCTTCTTTACTGCGATCTCCTGGCCCGCAACCTCCTCCCGGCCGAGCTTCCGATCGGCGTCATCACCGCCGCCGTGGGCGCCCCCTTCTTTATCTACCTTCTCCACAAAAAACGCTGAGCCCAATGACTCTTCAAACTTTTCCAGGAGGGAGAGGTTGGCCTCCAAGCCGCTCAACGGCCAACGGAACCGTCGACCCCTCCGGGCCGTATGATAGAATGGAGCGCCATGGATTTTTTCTTTGTCCGCGACTACCGTAACCGCCCCCGGTTTTTCTCCGCCGGGCCGCTCGGACCGCTGCCCGTCAACTTCTCGAAGACCCGGACGGTCTGGGAGACGGCCAAAAAGAAGGTCACCAATCTCAGCCCGAGGCTCCTTCTCCAGGAACAGGCCTTCGAGCACGGCGGCCGGCCCGGCCAGGGCCCGCTCCGCATCCTTCATTCCGGTCGACACGACGAGAGGTCCGTCCGGACGAGGCTGTCTCTCTTCCTCGAGCGGCAGCGGACCCGCCACATCGTCGGCCTGGCGGCCGAGGCTGTTGTCGTCCCGATCACCGGCCTGGCCGCCTTCCTGCCCGGTCCGAACATCATCTTTTACTTTCTGGCCATCCTGATGATCATCCAGTGGCAGGCCTTGCGCGGCATCACTCGCATCCTGCACCGGGACCACGAGCTCGTCGCAGACCCCCTCCTGGCCGAGTGGGAAGCGGCCGTCGAAGCCCGCGACGAAGCCCGATATCCGGAGATCCTCGACCGCCTCGAAAAGGTCCACGGCCTCCCCTCCCCCCGCAAGATCCTCTGGAAATAGCCAAATTGACAATTCCCGTCAATTGGCTTACGGTATAGGTACAATGACAGTGACCTTGAACCAGGTCTTGGGGATCATCCTAACCGTGGCGGCCGTCGTCGCCGTCACCTTTCTCGTCCTCTTCCTGAACCAGCTCCGCAAGACCGCGCGGGAAGGCGAAAAGACCCTGGTCAAGACCCAGGAGGCGATGGACGGGCTTCAGGTGATTGAAGCCAAGATCAACTCCAGCCTGGACAACGTCGGGGAGGTCCTGGCGACTTCGAAGAGGGCGGTGACCGGACTCTCGGGGATTACGCATTTCCTCACCTCCGGCGCCATCCGGCCCTCGGCAAGATCCTTGCCTTTCCTCCTCCCGTTGCTCAGTTTTGGCCTGCGGCATATGAAAAAAAAAAGGAGAAAAATGATGGCTGAGAACAAAGAAACTCATTTCTGGGATTCCCTGCTGACGTTCGCGGTCGGCGCCGCGGCGGGCTTCGTCGTCGGCATCCTGATCGCCCCCGCGAGCGGCAAGGAGACGCGGAAGAAGATCAAGGACCAGGCCGCCCGGACTGGCGAAGTCGCCAAGGACGGCTACGAAAAGATCGCCAAGGAAGCCGAGAAGGGCATCCGGGCGGTCAAAGAGAAGACCGGCGAAGGCGTCGATGCCATCCGCGATTTCATCGAGAAGAAGAAGGAGGAGTTCCAGCAGAAGGCCGAAGAGAAGAAGTAGCTCCGCTGGCCCCCGCCCCTCGTTTCGCTTTCGGTCCCCGGCCGCCCTCCGAGCCGGGGTTCTGTTTTTATAGGAAGCGCAGAGCCATGAAGACCAAATCCCGATATCTCGCCGCGGTCATCGTCCTCGCCGCCCTGGCCGGGTTCCCCGCCGGGGCCCGCGCCGTCGATCCGAAAACGAGCCGGCGCATCGACGCCGAGATCGAAAAAAACAAGAGCGAGATCATCAAGATCCGGCGCTTCATCCACATGAACCCCGAGTTGAGCAACCGCGAGGTCGAGACGGCCCGTCTGATCGCCGCCAAGCTCCAGCCCCTCGGCTTCGAGGTCCGCACCGGCGTCGCCAAGACCGGGGTCGTGGCCGTCCTCCGGGGGGGCCAGCCCGGGCCGGCCATCGCCGTCCGGGCGGATATGGACGCCCTGCCGGTCCAGGAAGAGACGGGCCTCCCCTACAAATCTCTGAACCCCGGCGTCATGCACGCCTGCGGCCACGACGTCCACAGCTCGGTCGTCCTCGGGACGGCCCTGGTGCTCAACGCCCTCAAGCCTTCCATCAAGGGAACGATCACCTTCCTTTTCCAGCCCGCCGAAGAGGGCGCGCCGGCTGGCGAGGAGGGCGGGGCGGACGTCATGGTGCGGGAAGGGGCTCTCGACAATCCGCCGGCTTCGGCCGTCTTCGGTTTCCACGTCTGGCCGGAGAGCCTCGGCACGGTCATGATCGCCCCGGGCAACGTCACGGCCGCGTCCGACAGCTTCACCATCACGGTCAAGGGCAAGAGCGCCCACGGGGCCCGGCCCCAGGAAGGTATCGACGCGGTGGTCATCGCCTCTGAGATCGTCACAACGCTCCAGACGATCGTCAGCCGGGCCTCGGACCCGACCGATCCCGCGGTCCTCACGATCGGCACCATCGCCGGCGGCTCGCGTCGCAACATCATCGCCGACCGGGTCGTCCTCGAGGGCACGATCCGGACCCTGAGCGAGGCCAACCGGAAGAAGATCCCCCAGCTCATGGAGAGTATCGTCAAAAATATCACCGAAATTTACGGCGCGGGCTACCAATTTGAGCATGAATGGGGCAATCCGTCCGTCTTTAATAATCCGGAGCTGGCCGCGGCCATGACGCCGACCCTCGTCGGGCTCCTGGGGAAAGATAAGGTCGTCGAGTGGAAGCCGCAGATGATCGCCGAGGACTTCGCCTTCCTGGCCAGGAAGACGCCCGGCTTCTATTTCTTCCTGGGGGTCAGGGGGCCGGGCCAGGCGGCGACGCCGCTGCACAGCCCGAGCTTCAGCCCCGACGAGAGGGCGATCCCCCTGGGGATCCGGATCCTCAGCCACCTCCTGCTCGACGCCCTCGACGTCCAAGGCGCCCCCGCCTCGGGCGGCCCGGGCTTCTAAGAACCAGCCCGTTCCCGTTCGTCTTTTTAACCTCCGCCCTCGCGGCCGGCATCGGCGTGTCCGCCGCGTTTTCCCTTCCGCCCGCGCCCCCGTGCGCCCTGGCGCTGGCCGGCGTCGCCGCGGCGTGGATCCTCTTCGCACGCCAACGTGACGTCGCAGCCGCGCTCCTGGCCATCGGCGCCGTCGCCGCGCTCGGCGCCGCCCGCGTTTCTGTCCACGATCGCGACTATCAGGCCAATCCCCTTCATTCCCTCTCCGCCGCCGGTTATATCGACGTCCAAGGCAAGCTCTATAAATCGCCGGGACGCGAGCTCGACCGGGACATTCTTTTTATCGACGTCCGGAGTATCGGGACGGACGGAGTGGAAGAACAGATCCATGGACGCCTCCGGCTGGGCGTGCCCTTCGCGCGGGAGAGCCGGCGACGCCTCGATTATCTGGCCGGGGACAGTATCAGGACGTCGGCCCGCCTGAGCTCCGGAGGCTCGTTCCGCAATTTCGGGGCCTTTTCCTACGAGCGCTACCTCCAGGGATTGGGAGTCCACCGGCGGGCCTCGACGAAATCCTCCCTTCTCGTTGCCCGCACCTCCCCCGCCCCGGCCGCGTCCGTCCGCGCTTGGGTGTCGCGCGTCCGCCGGAGCATGCAGACGGAACTCGAACGGCGGTTCCCCGCTCCCGATGGGAAGGACATCTCCGCCTCCGGGGCCGTTCTCGAGGCCCTGCTCCTCGGCGAAGACGGACGGCTGGACGAGTCGACGGTCGACAACCTCCAGAAGACCGGCCTCTATCATCTCTTCGCCATCTCCGGCGGCCACATCGCCATCATCAACCTGTTGCTCTTTTCGCTGTTTCGCCTCGTCCGCATGTCCCGCCGGGCGTCGAGCCTCGCCTTGGCCGTCTTCCTCGTCTTCTACACCGTGCTCGTCGAAGGCAGTCCGTCGGTCCTCAGGGCCACGCTCATGACCCTGGCCTTCCTCGGCGGAAAGCTCCTCTGGAAGGACGTCCACGTCCTCAATACGATCGCCGCCAGCGCCTTCGTACTGCTCCTCGCCAATCCCTCGAGCCTTTTCGACGTCGGGTTCCAGCTGACATACGCCGCCACACTGACCATCATTGTCTTCATGCCCCCGCTCGTCCGGCGGATGCCGCGCCTGCCCTTGAAGATCTCCGAACTCGCTGGAATGTCCGTGGCCGCGGCTCTGGGCGCCGCGCCGCTCATCGCCCGGAACTTCAACCGCGTCGCCTTCTCCTCGATCCTCCTGAATTTCCCGGCCATCCCCCTCGTCGGGCTGGTCATGGGCATCGGCTACGCCTTCTTCCCGTTCGCCGCCGTCTTTCCCGGCGCCGCCGCTCTTCCGGCCGCCGTCTTGAAGATGCTCGTCGTTCTCTTCTCCTTGATCTCCCACTCGCTCGACGCCTTCCCCTTTCTCTCCATCCGCGTTCCGACGCCTCCGGCGGGCGTTCTCTTCGGCTACTATCTGACGCTCGGTCTCGGCCTCCTCCGGCCGCGCGTCCGCTTCCAGAGACCGGTCGTCTTCGGTGCGTTCCTGGTCTTTTCGGCCTTGTTCGTTTTTACGCCGTTCAGGCCGCGCTCGCCGGACCTCCGGATCACCATGATCGATGTCGGGCAGGGCGAATCCCTCCTCGTCGAATTCCCGGGCGGCCGGACCATGGTCATCGACGGCGGCGGGCTCGCCTCGAGCCCGTTCGACGTCGGGGAGAGGGTCGTCTCTCCGGTCCTGTGGCGCAAGGGCATCACCCGCATCGACTATCTCGTCCTGACCCATCCCCACCCGGACCACCTCGATGGGCTCGTCGCCCTGGCCCGGAACTTCCGCATCGGAGAATTCTGGGAAGGACTTCCGGCGCCGGACGAAGGGCTCTATGCGGCGCTTCTGCGGTCGTTGCCGGCGCGGTGCCCCCGGCGCCGCTGCAGCCGAGGGACCCGTGTCGATATCGGTCCCGTCACGGTCGATGTCCTTCATCCGCCGCGGCCCGACGCCCGGGCCGGTCCGGTCCCGGCGGCGAACGAGAACTCGCTCGTGATCAAGATGACGTTCGCCGGAACGTCTTTCCTCTTCACGGGGGACGCGGGGCCGGAGACAGAGCAGAGTCTCCGCGGGTCCGGGCTCGACCTCGAGTGCGCTGTACTCAAGGCCGGACACCACGGCAGCGCCGCATCGACGTCGGCGGACTTCCTGGCCGCGGTTAAGCCCCGGCTCGTCCTCGTCTCAGCCGGTGAGGGCAATACCTATGGCTTCCCCAGCCCGGGCTTGCTCGCCCGCTGCGCCGCCGCAGGGGCTGAAGTCCTGCGGGCGGACCTCGACGGCGCGGTCGAGATCAGGGCCAACGGCCGCACGCTCGCCGTACGGACAGCCGCCCCCCATAGGTACGCGGAAAACCCGGACTTCCGTTTGACACGCACGACTAAATCCATGATAATCACCGTTGACTAGAGGAGGGCCTTCACATGCGCAAGACAAAATGGCTGGCGGCGTTCTTTCTGCCCCTCCTCCTTGTGTCCTTCCTCCAGTCCCAGAATCTGGCCGATCTGGCCAAGAAGGAAAAGGCGCGCCGGGCGGCCCTGAAGGGCAAGAGCGCGACGGTCATCACGACAGCCGATTTGGCCAAGGCGAAGAGGCGTCCGGCCGTCGAATCGACGACCCAGGAACAGGCTGCGGAAGGGACCGGGGAAGCTGCCCAGGCCCAGGAAGGCGTGACCCCGCCGGCGACGCAAGCCACGGAGGCTGCCGCCGCCCAAGTCGAAAAGCCGGCTGAAGAGACCCCCCCTGGGGCCACCCC
>JADGNU010000340.1 GCA_017883305.1 Candidatus Aminicenantota bacterium
CCGCTTGAGCTGCGGCAGCAGATCAAGGCGCGCCAGCTCGTCGATCCCGATCGCCGCGGGTCCCGGGGCCGCCGTTCCCGTTCCTGGCGTCCCGCTCGCTCCCGCTTTTCCGGGCGGCGCCTGCGACTTGGCGCAGTACGCGAGAAATCCCAGCGCGGCCAGCGCGACGAGCGACAGGACGACAAATCGTCTCATGGATTGTCTCCTAACCCGGGGACACAATACCAATTTCCGCATCCCAATCCAAGCCTTCTCCGCGCACCCAGAACATGCTCCGTCTCTACGGGATCGAGCTCGCCCTCGGCGTCAAGCTGGGATTTTAAATCGGGGACACAATACCAATTCCCCAATTAGAGACAGAACGGGCGGGGACACGAACCCGAGGTACATGTCCCTTTCTCCTCCCCCTTTCTTCTCACCAATTAAATCGGAAATGGGTATTGTGTCCCCGATTTAGCGGCGTCCCCGATTTAGCGTTTTGGCGGCGACTCCTTGATCTCGAGAGGGCCGTAGTGATCGAGGATGCGCATCGCCGCCTCGGCCGCCGCGCCGTTGCCCCAGTCGTAAATCGTGAAGACGCCCATGCCTTCGCCTTCGGGGCTGGTCACGCCGCCGTGGCCGTAGTTCTCCATGGTGAAGCCATAATCGGCCGGACCGAACCACGGATAGACCTTCTCCCACATGGCCTTGACCGCGGGATTCTCCGGACAGTACATCATGACGAAGCCCGCCTTGAGCGCGGCCATCCCCCGCTCGGTGTAGGCCGGCTCGCCCGTCGCCTTGGCGTAATCGAGGAAGAGCTCGGCGAAAAGCGTCTCGCGCGAGTCGTTCCATTCGCCGTCGGCGTTCATGACCCCGAACCCGCCGAGGGCCGGGACGTAGATGAAGGGCGGCTGCCAGACCTGCTGGGCCATGGACAGCTCGTCGATCGTCCGCCGGCCCCAATCAAGGTAGCGCCTCTTGCCCGTCGCCTTGTGGGCCGCGAGCAGCGCCTCAGCGGTCCAGAACATCGAGAGCGTGTTCTGCTTGTGCATGGCATTGCGCTCGATCTTCCTGTCCAGGTACTTGTCGCGTCCCCAGGCGCAACATGACCAGTAGGTCTCGAAGTCGAGCCAGTTGCCGTCGGGGACGATGTCCGCGACCACGGCGTCGATGGCCCGGAGCGCCGCCTGGCGGAACCTCGCCTCGCCGGTCGCATCGGCCAGCTTGAGCAGGAATGTCGCGCTCAGGCTCGTCTCCGCCGTCCGGTTCATCACCGGGCCCGGCGCATGCGTCACCGGATGGAGCCAGCCGGGGAAGAAGCCGCGATCGTCCTGGAGCGCGAGAAGCCTTTCGCCGTAGGCCCGGGCGTAGTCGAGGAGCCGCGGGTCCTTCTCGAGCTCGTCGTGCCAGCGCAGCATGAGCAGCGCCGTCCAGCTCATGTCGAGGACGTGGAACCAGTCCGGCGTGATGCCGTGGTCCTCGGGCGTCCGGTCCGAGTTCGACCAGCGGGCCTCGTCCCAGCCGCGCGGCCGCCGGAGCTCTTGGCCGCCGATCTCGACGATCTCGTTCGGCGTGCCGATCACGGCCGGGAAGATGCCGTCCGTCATGGGCGCAGCCAGGGCCAGCTCCTTGGTCAGGCGGGCTTTAGCCTGGAGCGCTTCGCCTTCCGCGCCGCCGAGAAAGCGCCCGTAGCGGTAAAGCCCCGAGGCGCTCCTCAGGGACGAGAACCAGGCCTGGTTCCAGATCGATAGGAACTCCCTTTGGTACCACGGCCCGGGATAGTTGGGCGATTGGGAGATGTTGACGATGAATTGGGGCGCGCCGACGCGCCGGCCGCCGAGGTCGAATTCCTGCCAGACGTACTTGCTCCAGCCGTGGAACGCCCAGTCATAGGTCCGGCGAACATAGGGCTCGAGCCGGCCCGCGATGGGTTCGCCCTTGACGGAGAGCGGACTGCCCCAGCGCTTCCAAAGGAAGGCCGCGACCTCGCGCCACGGATCCCGGACCTCCCCGCGGTCGCTGAAAGCGCCGATGTAGAAGCCCAGCTCGACTCTCCCCGGGGCGAACGTCATTCCCGGCGCTTTCCTGAAAAGGACGTGCTCGGGGATCTCTGTCTTGACCAGGCCCAGCCACATCTTCCGGTTCACGGCATCGTAGTCGAGGAACCACGGATTCGCGGAGTTCTTCCCCGCGATGTCGAGGTCCGGAACAACGGCGAGCGTCAGCGGGCCGCGCGCGACAATGACCGCGGGCGAACGGAAGACGTGCTGGGCGACGACATAGCCCTGCTCGGGCGCGAGATGCGGGGCCCACCAGAAGTCCGGATCGAAGCCGACGTCGAAGCGGACGGAAAGCTCATCCTGGGCGACGGCGCGGGAGACGTCCCAGCTGAGACGGACGCGACGCCAGCCGGCCTCATCGGCCTCGCCGACTTCGATCCGCGGCAGGCCGCTCGCGGCCAGCTCTGGGGCCGCAAAGAGCCCGATCGGTTTTCCCTCATAAACGAGCCGATATTCCGCCCCTTGACGTTCGACCCCGATCGGCCTAACCGCACTACGGCGGCAGGCCCAGGAGCACAAGCCGAGGGCGGCGCAGACGAGGGCGATCGCGGCCACGGCGGCCGCCGATGCATTCCTTCCCGGTCGCCTCAATCGGACCTCCTTGTCGAGAAGAGCGCGCGCCGGCATCGGCCGGAAGCTTCAGGTCCAGTATATGTGCGCGTTCGTCCGGCTTCAAGGCCGATTGACATTCAGCGCCGGTTGCGCCCCCCAAGCATTACTGGTATAAGAAAAAAGCAGG
>JADGNU010000116.1 GCA_017883305.1 Candidatus Aminicenantota bacterium
CCATGCCGACGGGCCTGCCGTCGACGAAAACGAGGAGCCCCTTCTGGCCCTCGGCAAGTCTGAAAGTCTTCAGATAGCCCTCGAGGTCGGCGCCCCTGGCCTCATAGACGTCGCGCATGGCCCCGGTCCTCTCGGGCACTGCCATGACGCAGTGGAGTTCGGCGACCTTGTCCCAGATCTCGCCCTGGTCCGACCGGAACTGCTGCTCCGACCTCAGGCTCTCGCTCACGCGGCGGATATTGACCGCGCGCATCTCCCGGTGCATAACGTTCCCGGATTCCTTGAACTCTCTTTCTTCATAGTGCCACCGGCCGTGCTCGACGCAGCTGACCGGGACCTTGGTCGAGGATTTCGGCGCGACCAGGATCGTCGTGTTGAGGATGCGGTTCTGCTTGGCGCCCCGGAGCTCCTCGCCGTCGAGGAGCAGGACCGGCACTTCCCCCTTGTTGGCGACCATGAGCTCGGGCACCGAGCCGCCCTCGCTGACTTCGGTCACCGCAAAGACGCCCCTTTCGATCGCCTCACGGAGCGTGATGTACTCCGGGCCGCCGTTCTGCGGCTGCAGGAGCTCGAAGACGGTCATATTCTCGAAGCTCGTCCCCGCGCCGAGCTCCATCCCGATAAGATGATTTTCGACAGACTTGTCCATCTGTGTTTTTCCTTTCCTTTTTGATTTGCGATCAGAACGCCCAGCTGCGGGAACTGCGCCGTGCGATCATCGGACGATCGCCGCCGCCTTCCCCCATCCGCAGCTAGGTGGAACCCGATTCGAAGCTTCCCATCATCGACCTCCCTTTTCCTTGGCGTCTATGATCAAAAAATCTCTCCGATCTCCTTCTTGAGCGTTTCGGCCGTGATGCCGGCCAGCTCCGCGGCCCTGTCGACGTCGAGGATGTCCGCGGCGACGGCGTAGTGGAGCAGCCGCCGGAACCGCGTCGCCCTCTCTTTGCCCTCGTACGCTACGGGTTCCTTGACCACCCAGCCCTTGGCCTTGATCGTTTCGCGGAAGGACCGGAGCTGCCGGTCGCTCACGAATCCGAGCGTATGGGCCCGGTACATGATCGCCTGGAGCGATACGCCGTACGTCTCTTTGATCTCGGCCAGGTCGCCCAGGGTCACTTTGCGCCGCGGCGGCGTGAAGACCTTTTCGAGCGCCGCCCTCGGCAGGAGGAAGGCCGCGCCGAACGCGTGGCACTCGCCCTCTGGGCTTTCGGCGGCGTCGAAATCGCACAGCACGTGCCCGAGCTCGTGGGCGGCCGTGAACCGGATCCGGTCGGCCGGACGCTCCATGCTCACGGCGACGAAGGACAGGTCTCCGTACCGCCCCGACAGGCCTTCGAACCCTTCGATGCCCCGTGTCTCGTAGATCTTGATGCCCTTCTCTTCGAGCAGGCGGATGAGGTTGACGACCGGTCCGGAGCCGAGCTCCCAGCGATCGCGGACGCAGGCCGCCGCGGCTTCGACCTCTTCGCCGGTCCCCGTGGGGCGGCCAGCGATCGGGTTCTCGAACGCCGCGGGCATCCCCAGCACCGACTCGAGCTCCAGGTACTTCTGGAGATGGTCGGCGATGCGGTGCTTGAGGGCCGATTCCTTCTTGGCCGCGAGCCGCTCCCCCGCCCGGAAGCGGATCTTGTCCAGCCCGCTCCCGGATTCCCAGTCCCGGGCAAACCGCGCCCGCCGGGCCGAGAGGGCGGAAAAGCCCTCGTCTCTCAAGGCGAGCGAAGCCTGCTTTGGTGGTGCGGGGATCCCTTCATCCGGCTCCGGCCCTTGGACGTCTCCGAGCCGGTCTAGGCTGATGGAAAAATACTGCTTAGCCGTGTCGCCGGGGCTTTCCAAGTTTTCTGGCGCCGCGGTCTTCTTACGCAGGCGCGCCAGGAACCCCGCGCGTCTGAACATCGGGCTCATCGGGCTTTCCATCGCGAACAGCCTCGGGCTTTCCTTCAGGCAGATGTCAGCCATATCTTTTTCGCCCGATCTCAAGGGCGAAGCGCCCCAGGTCGCGATCTTCAGGACCTTAACCAATCTTTCGAAAACTTCGGGCGAAGGCATCATCTGGCCCTGTTCATATTTGCTGATGGCCTGCTTGGTGACGATACCGTCGAGCTTTTGGGCCAGATCTTCCATGCTCATTCCGGCCATCTTTCGTGCCGCTCTGAGACGCGCCCCGAACGGCGTTTCCGGAACATTGCGGTCTCGCTGTTGCGTCATCTATTTCCTCTGCAGGTTGACAATATAACGCAATATTATTCGTTTGTCAACTATTATTTGCATTGTCCAATCCGAATATTTGCCAATAAAAAAGATGCAATACTTTTTGGTGACGATATTGACCGTAAATCCGGTTTTTCGTAGGAGAGAACAGGTTGCGACCTACACTGAATCGCAGGCCACGTAACCGGCCAAACAACCCCCCGAAAAGATCAATTGCGGAAGGCGCCCAACAGCGTGGCTACTTCCGTTTCCCTACAGAACCTGGCCCTCCGGGCGCCGCGGACCTGAGCTTGCCGAGCTGGGCCTTGGCCGTTTCGACCGCCTTTTTGATCTCCGTGTTCTCCGGCTCGAAAGCCAAAAGGCTCTGCCAGACTTCGATGGCCTTTGCCAAGTTCCCTTTTCTATACTCCGCAAGACCACGGCTGGTCAGGTTGGTGCTGCAGACCTTGATGGCCTCAAGCAGCCCTTCGCCGTTCAGCACCGCAGTCGTTTTAAGACCCTTGAACGCGGCCAGGTTCTTGAGCAGCAGTTTCTCGATCTTTCCCGCCAAAGAGAAATTCTTTGCGGCAAGCGCTCTGTCTCCGCCGGCCTTGATTTCGTCGACGGCACCCGCATAGCCCGCCCTCAACGCTTCGTCTCCTGGGTAGTCCTTGAGAGCCGCCTGGTAGAGCGCGAGAGCCTTGGTATAATGTTCAGCTCCAAGCTCCTGCCGGGCTTGAAGGGCGCAGAGGGAGACGTGGCAAATCCTCAGGCCGGCCTCGACATCGCCCCTACTGAAGGTCAACTTCGCCGCGAATGCCGAGAATCCGTCCCAGTCCTCGAGCAAGGTCCGATAGGTCTCCGCCGCAGGCCCGTAGTTCTTCAAGTTCCGGGCGTCATCCGCCGCCTTCTTGGTCTCCTCGACGGTCGCGATGAGGTCGAGGTCTTTTCGGGAGTCGTCCACGGGCAACGAGGGGGTCGCGGCGGCGGAGGGCGCTCGGCTCACAACGGACCTGTTCGCCGAAGCGCACGCGCCGACGATCAGGCTCGATAGAAACAACGCTGTCCCTCGGATGATCCACGCTCTGCTTCTCGTTCTGTTCACGATACCATCCCCTGTTCGACCACGACGGCCACGGTCGGACCCTGTTTCTCGTTGAGCTCCAGGAAAACCCGCGCGAATTCCGGGTGGAACTGCTTGCCCGCCGACTCCTTGATGATGCCCAGGGCGTGCTCCTTGGTCAGGGCCTCGCGGTAAGGACGGTTGGAGGTCATGGCGTCATAGGCGTCGGCCAGCGAGATGATGGCCGCCTCATCCGGGATCGATTCCTGGCTCAATCCGTCCGGATAGCCGTTTCCGTCGTACCATTCGTGATGATGCCGAACGGAGGGAATGTACTTGAACAGGGACAGCGCCTTGCTCAGGATCTCGGCGCCGTACTCGGGGTGCCTCTTCATTTCCGCGAACTCGCGGGCATCGAGGCTTCCCGGCTTTTGAAGGATCGAATCGGGGATCTTGATCTTGCCGACGTCATGGAAGAGGCAGGCGATCTCGATCTCCTCGACCTTTTCGGGGCTCAGGCCGAGCTCCCGGGCGAGCTCGACCGCGTACTGGGACACCCGTGTCGAGTGACCCAACGTGTATTGGTCCCGTGCTTCGATGGCCGCGGCCAGCACCCGGACCGTCGAGATGTATGCTTCCTCGAGCTCATGGGCGTACTGACCCAGCTTTTCCCGCTGGCCGGTGATGAGCTCGGACATCTCGTTGAAGCTGGCCGTCAGCCGCCCGAGCTCGTCGGCGGAATAGACGCGGAGAGGCTTGCTCTTCTGGCCGCGCTTGAGCTCCTCGACGCCCGAGGCCAGCGCCTTGACCGGCCGGGTCAGGCTCGAAGACAATCCGATGCTTATCACGGTGCCCAGGATGAGCATCAGGCCGAAGAATACGAGGAGCTTGCGCCGCGCGTCCTTCCGTGCGGCCGAAAGAACGGACCAGTCGACATTGAGGACGACGGAGCCGAGTCCCTTGCCCGTGAAGACGATCGGGCTTTCGACGGCGAATGAGGTCCGGCCGGGGCTCCCGATCTCCCTGATCCGCGTCCCGTCGGTGCCCCTGATGATGAGGCCCTCGCCCGCCGGCTCCACCACAGTCCCAGCCCGCTCGGCGTCGCTGTGCACGATGGCTTTCTTGTCCGGCCCGAGGATGGCGATCGACGTGATATCGGGGTTGCTGTCCTTGATCTTGTAGACCATGTTGTCGAGGGCAAGCAGGTCCTGCAGGATGAGGTTGTAGCCGGCCGCGGAGGCGATGCTCCGGCTCAAGGACTCCGCCCTCTTGACGATCTCCTCCCGGAGGTGGTCGTTCATGATCCGCAGCGTAATGGCGTATGAAACGACGATCGTTCCGGAGACGAGGAGGAGGACCAAGAGCGTCATCTTGGCCCGGATGCTCCTGAGCGACCGGGTCGGCAGCCTGCCTATGAGCCGGGTCCTTTCGGCCGGGTCGGGACGGTCATTGGGCATGGACATAATCCGTTCTCGAGAGACAGGATATGCCGCGGAAAAGGGCGCGTCATCCCTCGCCGCGATGATTCAGGGGGTGAGCCTTGAGAAGCGCCCTTCACCTCAAGGGGTGATACGAAAAAAGGGACATGGTATTATGTCCCCGATTTTTGCTATCATCGCCGAAGTCAGCAAGCACTGAAAGGAGTCTCCGATGCATCTTCGAAAAACCGCTTTCGCCATTTTCTGTATTTGCGCGGCGGCCGCGCTCGCCGCGGTCACCCTTCCGGCTTCATCATCTCCCGCCGTCGCCGCCGGGCCGTCGCTCGGGTCCGCGCAATCCGACGTGCCGGCGCAGAACGTCCCCATGTGGCTGCGCTACCCGGCCATCTCGCCGGACGGCCAGACGATCGTCTTCGCCTATAAGGGCGACCTTTATCGCGTCCCGTCCGGCGGCGGCGTCGCCGTGCCTCTGACCATCCACGAGGCGCACGACTACATGCCCGTCTGGAGCCGCGACGGGAAGTCCATCGCCTTCGCCAGCGACCGCTACGGCAACTTCGACGTCTTCATCATGCCCGCCTCCGGAGGCGAGGCCCGGCGACTGACCTTCCACTCGGCCTCCGAGCTCCCCTTCTCCTTCAGCCCGGACGACAACGACGTCCTTTTCGGCGCCGCGCGCGCCGATACGGCGGAGAACCGGCTCTTCCCGACCGGCTCGCAGCCGGAGCTTTATAAGGTCCCGGCCGCCGGCGGCCGCGTTGTCCAGGTCCTCGGCACGCCGGCCGAGGATGCCAAGCTCAGCGCGGACGGGCGGTTCATCATCTACCACGACAGAAAGGGCGGCGAGAACGATTGGCGCAAGCACCACAAGTCGGCCATCACCCGCGACATCTGGGCCTACGACATCAAGGCCGGCACGCACCGCAAGATCACCGGCTTCGCCGGCGAGGACCGCAGCCCCGTCTTGGCCAACGGCGACGAGGACTTCTACTATTTGAGCGAGGAGAGCGGCACGTTCAACATCCATCGCATGAGCGTCGCGGGCGGTCCGTCGACTCAAGTCACCAAGTTCAAGACGAATCCGGTTCGTTTCCTGAGCCGGGCCAATGACGGCACCCTCTGCTTCGGCTACGACGGAGCGATCTACACCCAACGCGACGGCGCGGCCTCGCCCGAGCTCGTCAACGTCATGATCGCGGCCGACGCCCGCGCCAACAACGAGGTCGTCGTGCCTGTCAGCGGCGGGGCCAGCGAGTTCGCGGTCTCGCCCAACGGCAAAGAGATCGCGGTCGTCGTCCGCGGCGGCATCTTCGCTGCGAATGTCGACGGCGGCGTGACCAAGCGGGTCACGTCGTCATTCGGCGGCGAAACCGCGGTGTCCTTTGCCCCCGATGGGAACGCCCTGGTCTACGCCTCGGAGCGGGACGGCCGCTGGGGCATCTATGAGACGCGCCGGACGCGCGCCGCGGAGCCCTACTTCTACGCCTCGACCGTGCTTCAGGAGACGCCGCTCGTCGCCAATACCCACCAGAACACCCAACCCGCCTATTCCCCCGACGGCAAGCAGCTGGCCTTCGTCGAAGACCGCACCACGCTTCAGGTCCTCGATCTCTCTTCCAAACAGACCCGGACGCTTCTGACCGACCGGGAGCTGGCCCCATCGGCCGACGGCAGCCAGTACTTCGAGTGGAGCCCGGACGGCCAATGGATCCTCTTCGACTACGCCGTCCCCGGCTTCGCCCCCGGCGAGGTCGGCCTGGTCAAGTCCGACGGCTCAGGCAAGATCGTCAACCTGACCGAGAGCGGCTTCGAGGACCGCCAGGCCAAATGGATCCTCGGCGGCCAGGCCATGCTCTGGTTCAGCAACCGCGACGGCATGAAGGCCGTGGCCTACAGCGGGGGCGCGCAGAACGACGCCTACGCCTTGTTCTTCACCCGCGACGCCTGGGACCGCTTCCGCCTGACGAAGGAGGAGGCCGCCCTGCTCAAAGACATCGAGGAGAAGAGAGCCAAGCCCGAGGCGCCCAAGGACAAGAAAGAGACCGCGGACAAGGAAAAGAAAGAGGAGGTCAAGCCCCTCGTCATCGACTGGACCGATCTGGCCCTGCGCAAGGCGCGCCTGACCATCCACTCATCGTCGCTCGGCGACGCCCTGGTCAACAAGGACGCCGACACCCTCTATTATCTCGCCCGATTCGAGAAGGGCCTGAACCTGTGGACGACCAACCTCAAGACGCGCGAGACCAAGATGCTCGCGACCCTCAACGCCAACAGCGGCCGCATGGTCTGGGACAAGGGGCAGAAGTCGATCTTCCTGCTGGCCGACGGCTCACTCTCGAAGATCGATCCCGCGAGCGGCAAGCGCGACTCGATCGGCATCAAGGGCGAGATGACGGTCGACGCCGCCGCCGAGCGCAAGTCCCAGTTCGAGCACGTTTGGCGCCGGGTGCTGGAGACGTTCTACTCGGCGGGCTATCACGGCGCCGACTGGAACGCCTTCAAGCCGGTCTACGAGAAGCACCTGTCCGGCATCGGCGACGGCTATGACATGGCCGAGCTATTGAGCGAGATGCTGGGCGAGCTCAACGTCAGCCATAGCGGGGCGCGCTACGGACGTACGGTCGAGAACGCCGACGAGACGGCCTCTTTGGGGGCCTTCTACGACACGGCGTACGCGGGCCCCGGCGTGAAGGTCACCGAGGTCATGGCGGGCGGGCCGCTCGACAAGGCCGGCCTGAACGTGACTCCCGGGACGGTCGTCGAGTCCATCGACGGCGTGGCGATCGCCGCGGACCGCGACCTCGAACGATATCTCAACCGCAAGGCCGGGCAAAACGTTCTGCTCGTTGTGTCCGGAGGCTACGCGGCGGGGGCCCATGCCGCGACGGCTGCCGGAACCGCGGCGTCGGCGAAGCGCGAGCTCGTCGTCAAGCCCGTTTCGCAGCGCGAAGAGAGCAACCTGCTCTACCGGCGCTGGGTCCTGCGCAACCAGGCCGAGGTCGAGCGCCTGAGCGGCGGCCGCCTCGGCTACATCCACGTCCCGGGCATGAGCGACGGCGCCTACAGGTCGGCCTACGAGGAGGTCATGGGCAAATTCGCGAACAAGGAGGGACTCGTCGTCGACACGCGCTTCAACGGCGGCGGCGATCTCGTCGCCGATCTGGCCATGTTCCTGAGCGGCAAGAAGTTCTTCGACTACACGACCGACAAGCGCAGCACCGGCTACGAACCCAACTTCCGCTGGACCAAGCCCTCGATCTCGATCGTCGGCGAGGCCCAGTACAGCGACGGCCACTGTTACGCCTTCGCCTACCAGTACCTCAAGCTCGGCAAGCTCGTCGGCATGCCCGTTCCGGGGACGTGCTCGTTCGCCGGCTGGGAGATGCTCGACGGCGGCGTGCGCTGGGGCGTCGTCCCGATGGGGGTCAAGGTCGAGGGCGTGGGCTACCTCGACAATCACCAGACCGAGCCCGACGTGAAGGTCGAGAACACGAAGGAGACGGTCGTCAAGGGCAGGGACCTGCAGCTCGAAGCCGCCGTCTCCGAGCTTTTGAAGGAGATCAAATAGGGGTCGGACCACAGCTATACGATTTTTTGCAGTTATTAGCAGCTGATTTAGGCCTGAAATGAGCTTAAAACCGGCTTTTTTGCCATGAAAAACGAATGAGATAGCTGGAGTGAGCGCCTCTCCCCGAGATTCTATTCTTGTTCTCACTTTCAGGGGCAAAAATGCCCGTTTTAAGGCATCAAGGCAGCCATTTTTGGAGATAACTTGCAGATAAATAAGATGATTTCTGTGGTCCGACCCCATTGCAGGAGACAATCCATGATAACCCTACGACGTAACGTTCTTTCCGCCGTCCTATTCCTCCTTGCCTCGGCCGGCCTCCTGCTGGCCGCCACCAT
>JADGNU010000341.1 GCA_017883305.1 Candidatus Aminicenantota bacterium
GGCCTCCCCGCCGGGCTCACACAGCAGGACGCCAAGTCCGTTCGTCGGGAGGACGCGTCCGACGGTTTCGGAATACAGGGCGACGAGGCCGTCCACGCTGATGATCGCCGGCGCCGCGGCGTTGAACCTCTGGACGGCCTTCCGATAATCATAGGACTGGCGGAAGAAAAGCTTGTCGACAATATCCTGGATCGTCCTCCGGCCCGGGCTGAGGAAGAGGGCGATGAAGATGGCGGCGCCGGCCATGATGACGACATTGCCCGTGGCCGTGGCCCGGGGAAAGACCAGCCTCAGGCCTTCGACCGCCAGAAGAAAGACGCCGAGGGTGAAGACGGTCAGGATCGAGTAGACGAGACCGCGGTGGAAGACGACGTTGACCCGCAGAAGCCGGAACTGGAGGATAGCCGTGACCATGAAGACCGGGATCAGCAGGAAGAAGAAAAGGGTGAAGTCTTCGGATAGGAGAGGCCGCTCCATGACAGCCAGGGGCAACTGGTTGAAAGCCAGGAACGGCCCGAGCCCGGCCGCCAGGGCGATGAGGTACCACTTGATCTGGGCCCGGTCCTCGTCCGAGTCGGTGTGGCGCAGGGCCCTGGCGAACTCGACGAGCGCGGCCGCGCCCATGATGATGACATAGAACCGAAAGACGTGTTTGAAGCCCTCACGGAGGCGGTAGGCCGCGATCGAAGGCTCGAGCTCGGAGACCAGGAAGGGGAAGGCGAGCAGGATGCTCCAGAGGCAGGGGACCGACCAGAACAGGGCCGGCCGGACCCGTCGTTTGGGAGGCGCATAGCTTTGCGCGAACCACAGGAGAAGGGCCAGCGTGAATGGATAAGCGATGTTGAAAAGGGCACCGGGTATGAGGTTGGCCGGCCGGCCTTGGAAGCCATACGTCCCGCCCCCGATCGTGACGACCGCCCCGAAGCTCAGGCTGAGCCAATAAAAGATGCGCGAGCGGCGGTCGTTCAGCCGGAAAAGGAGGACGACGAACCCGGCCAGGAAGCTCACGCCACCCATCAGGGCAAGGGCTAGGGGGAAAGTCCGCTGGGAATAGTACGGGATGACGACATCACGGACGAGGGCCGGGCCGCCGTCGGGGCCGAAGCGGATCTCGATGGGCTCGCCGATCGCCTTTCGGCTCAGGGCGAAGCGGATGTCGGTCGGCCCCCGGACCTCAAAGGCATCGACGCCGATGACGGGGCGGGCCAGGTGCTCCGTCCGGATCCCGGGCCGGCCCGTCAGATTGATAAGACCGAACAGGGTGATGGCGAAGATGGCCGCTCCGCCGATGAGCGGCGGCAATAGCGAGCTCTTTTTCGATCCCGGAGCCCTCATGACCGGCCCGATTATATCACAAGGGACTTTTCACCGAATTTTGACATCTTCTTAACAACTCGAAGGGCGGGCCGGGCTATGATGCCCGCGGGGATCAGGGAACCAGGACGGTGGAGGGATGCGCGGAAAGCCAAAGCCGATAGGACCGTTGGAGATGAAGAGTCCGGAAACAAAGACGTGCATTATCACCGGAGCGACCACAGGGATCGGACTCGAGACGGCGAGGCAGCTGGCCGCGGGCGGGATGCGGGTCATCGGCATCGGGCGGGAGCCAGAGACGTGCCGCCGCGCCGAAGCCGATCTCAGCCGGCCGGGCCGGCACGCCGAAGTCCGCTTCATGGCCGTCGACTTCTCGGCCCTGGGAAATGTCCGCCGGGCGGCGGCCGTTATCCGTAGGGAACTCCCCGGGGGCCGTCTCGACCGGCTCATCCACAACGCCGTCGCCCTCTCGAGCCGCTATGTCGGGACGGAGGACGGCTACGAGCTCCAGTTCGCCGTTAACTATCTCGCGGCGTTCCTGTTGACCCAAGAGCTTCTCCCCTGCCTCGTCCGGCCCGAGGACGGCCGCGTCATCGCCGTCTCCTCGGGCTCCCACCGGAGAGCCGAGATCGCCTGGCGCGATCCCATGCGCCGGCGGAGATACAACGGGCTTAGGGCCTACGGGCAATCAAAGCTGGCCCTGGTGCTGTTCACCCGTGAGCTCAACAGGCGTGTCGCCTGCCGCTTCCCGCTCCGGGCGATCGGTATCGAGCCCGGATTCGTCGACGCCGCGATCGGCGGGTCGCGGCCTAAAGACAAGAGCCTGAGCCCGGCCGATGCCGCGACGTCCATTGTCCGGTTGGCCGCGGAGCCCTCGTCGTCGATCCCGGCCGATTATTGGCGGCTCGGCCGGCCGGCCGAACCCAGCCCTTACGCGAGGAGCGCCGCGGCCGCGCTCCGCCTGTGGCGCCTTTCGGAAAAGCTGATCGGCGCCGATTTCTTGTGACCGCACCGACACCACGCAACTTGCGGGATTTCGGAGTCACCGGCTTGCAAGAACATCCGCTATTAATTTAGAATACGCGCGGAGGATTTCCGGAAACCGCATGAAGAAGCTCCGTGTCGCGCTCATCTACAACGCCTACACGGACTCGCAACCCGACGAAAAGGCCGACACCGGGAGCCTGCACTATCTGCGTCAGATGATCCGCGGCATCGCCCGCGGCCTGCGGCGGCTCCGTCACGAGGTCGTGGTCATGCCCCTCGCCGGCGATCTGTCGGTCCTCCAGCGCAAGCTCGACCGCCTCCAGCCGGATATTGTCTTCAACCAGTACGACGACGTCGTCCACGGCGCACTCTACGAGATGCGCGTGGCCGCCTTCATCCGCATGCTCGGCTTCCCCATGACCGGCTCCCCCGCGCTGGCCCTCGGATTGAGCCGCTACAAGTACATG
>JADGNU010000117.1 GCA_017883305.1 Candidatus Aminicenantota bacterium
GCTGTAGCTGAAGTCGGCGCCGCCTGCCCCGCCCTCCCCGGACTCGTCTCTGAAGCCCCCGTCGGAGGATACCGCCCCTCCCCTGGCGACGGCGCCCGAACTGGCCCGGTCGGCCATGACGTTCTTCATGATCTCTTTGGTCATGCCGCCCCATTCGAAGCCGACCTTGATCTCGCTTCCAGGTTGCGCGGCCGCCCCCGCCTCACCGATCCGGTTGAGGGGGATCTTGAATTCATAGATGGCCACTTGTCCCTTGACGACGGACCGGAACAGGGCCGGCGCGAGACCGCTGCCCGCCCCGGCCGGCGCTGCGCCCTTCTCCGGGGCGATCGCTTCTTCGAGGAAAACGGAATACTTCTGCTGCTTGCGGATCTCCGCCTTCCTCTCCTCGGTCAGGGTCTCACCCTTCTTTTCGAGCGAGGCGATGAGCTCGTCCGGGGTCAGCGTCTTCTGCAGGAACAGGACGCCGGCGTCCTTGTTCTTCTTGGGCCCGGCGGTGACGTAGATCTTCATGCCCGTATAGTCGATCGTCGACCGGCCGGCCGCGTCGCGGAGGACCATGACGATGTACAGGTCCTGGCCGTCGTTTTTCAGGGCGTACTGAGCACCGGAGACCTTGTCGAAGAGAGGGGTCGCGTCCTCCCATTCCTGGGCCACGCCGTCGACCGTCAAGGGACGGGCCGTCCAGACGCTCTCGACGACCGTGTCCTTCGCGGACATGGGGGCCGCAAGGGCGATGACCAAAGCCGCGGCCAGGATGAATACGAATTCTCTATTTTTCATGACGACCTCCTCGGGCCCGCCGGGGACCCGCACAAGATCCACAGCTATGAAATTATATCATATCCTCATCACCCGGGTTCATCCCAGGTCTCGAACACCGCGTCCACATTCTCCTGCCGGGGGGCCGTGCGGCAGGAGCCATTGCCGGTCGATCTCGCCCCAAAACGTTAGCTTCGCGGCCAATCGGCGGCCGATCTCGACGAGGTCCGGCAGGATGGCAGCGATGTGGTATTGACAACGAGCTCGCGAGAGGTCATCCGGCGGCGATGAGCCGGCTGATCTCCTCGACGGCCGAGGCGGCGTCGGGAGCATAGCCGCGGGCTCGGATCTGGTTGGCGTAGTCGCGGGTGACGGGCGCTCCGCCGATGACGACGGGGATGCCGAGGCCGGACTTCTCGACGGCTTCGACCACGGCCTTCATTTGGACCATCGTCGTTGTCAGCAGGGCCGAAAGGGCGATGACCCCGGCCCCGCTTGTCTTGGCCGCCTCGAGGTATCTCTCCGGCGCGACGTCGACTCCGAGGTCGATGATCTTGTAGCCGTTGCCGCGGAGCATCATGGCCACGAGGTTCTTGCCGATGTCGTGGAGGTCGCCCTTGATCGTCCCGATCACGACGATGCCGCGGGGCTTGACCCCGGCCTTGGCCAGATGGGGCTCGAGCTTGGCCAGCCCGGCGTTCATGGCCCGGGCGGCGACGAGGACTTCGGGGATGAAGACCTCGTTGTTCTTGAACTGGACGCCGAGACGTTCCATCCCGGGGATCAGGCCCTCGTTCAGGATGGTCCCGGCAGGCATGCCGGCGGCCAGGGCCTGATCGACGAACGACTCGACCTCGGCCTTTTTCCCGGCGATCAGGGCTTCTTGCATCTCTTTGAGCATCTCGACTCTCCTCCCAAAAAATACGGGGCCTCAAGGGCCTATTTCAATGGACGAACGGAAAGCTCACATAAGCCTGGATGACCGAATTCCTGTACGGCCCGGGGGGCAAAACCGCCAGCGGCCCCAAGTACTCCCGGAGGACATTGGTCAGGCCACCCTGGTAGCGGATGTGGAAAACGAGGCCCATCCCCCGCCTCGGCTTGGTGATCGTCCCGGACGCTTCGACGACCAGGCCAAAATCGGTCGTCTTGTATCTGTCGGTGACCTCGCGCTTGAAGCTCGGCTCGGTTGCTCTGGGGTCGCTCTCCAGCTGGAGCTCGGCCTGGAACCTCTCCACCGCCGAACTGAGGAGGCCCAAGTAGGGGCCCGCGCCCACATGGAAGCGGCCCAAAACGGTAGGTGACGAGGACCGGGATGTCGGTATAGGACAGGGCGAGCTCGGAGGATTGGAGATCCGCGAAGAAGGGATCAAGCGCCGGATCGCCCGTAGTGAAGAAAGGGATCGTGGCGATGCCCTTGCGGGAGGACGGTGTGATCTCGGGCACAAGCGAGAGCCTGTCGGTCAGCCGGATCGTCGCCGAGAGCCCGCCGTTGAAGCCCCCGGTCCGCTCGGCGCCCGCCTCGGCCCCCGTCAGGTAGGCGAAGTTCAGGCCGAATTTCAGGCTGAAATAGAGCTTCTCGGAGGCGACCGTGTCTCCGGCGACCTGGCTGATAATGGATGATTGGGACACGGCCGGCGCCGGAATCAAGCCGATGAACAGCGCCAGGGCCGCGACCGTCCTTTTCATAAGGACGCTAGGATATCCCAAGGCCCCCGCTTTTTCAAGCCGCGAAAATCTGGCCAAGCCAGCTTGAAAACTGATAGAATGGGGCCGCCGGAGGGGCCATGAAGAAGCTCAGGGTCGGAGTCGACAGCTATAGCCTGAAGCCTCTCGACCTTTCGCCGTTCGAGATCCTCGAATGGGCGGTCATGAACGGGGCCGACGGCGTCCAATTTTCCGAGGTCAACGTCCCGCCGGGAACGGCCGTCGACAAGACCTTCCTGCAGGAGCTGCGCAGCTTCGCCGCGGAGAACCGCCTCTATGTCGAGTGGGGCGGCGGCGAGCATATCCCCCTCGATCTCGCGAGCGGCCGGCCGAAGGACATCCTATCCGGCAACCGCAAGGCGGCCGAGCAGGCGTTTCAAGTGGGCGCGTCGACGGTGCGGTCCTGTTCGGGCGGGCTGATGCGCTGGAAAAAGGACTCGCCCTCGACGGAGGAATTCTTGCGGCTGATGGCCGCCGCCCTCCGCGACGAGAAGCCGATGCTCCGGGACTTCGGTGTCGTCCTGGCGATCGAAACCCACTTCGAGTTCACCTCGTTCGAGCTCCTGCGCCTCTTCGACATGTGCGGAACGGTCCCCGGGGAATACCTGGGCATCTGCCTCGACACGATGAACCTCCTGACCATGCTCGAGGACCCGGTCCTGGCCGCGCGACGCCTTCTCCCCTGGATCGTGACGACCCATATCAAGGACGGCGGCCTGATGCTGGCAGAGGACGGCTTCGTCTCGTTCACGGCGGAGGCGGGCAAGGGCGTGATCGACCTCGGGTCGGTCATCGAGTCGATCGGCGCCGTCCATCCGCGTATCACCCTGACCGTCGAGGACCACGGCGGCGATTTCCCCATACCCGTCGCCGACGCCGATTTCCTGGCCCGCTTCCCGGACCTCGTGGTCCCCGAGCTTGTCCGTCTGCTCGGGCTTACCGTCAGGACCCGGGCGCTCATGGACGCCGGGAAGCTCGTCGTCCTCCCCCGCGACCGCTGGCCCGCGGTTTGCGAGCCGCGGGTCAAGCGCGACATCCAGGCCGTCAGGCACATCCTCGCCGGTGACAGGAAGTAGGGGCAGGACATTGGCCCCGCATAAGAGATTCCGGCTCCGGACGCCCGACGACCTCCGCGCCGAGGCCCTCCGTCTGGGGCTCGACATCCCTTATCGAGACGATCCGTCTGTGCTTCTCGAGGAGTCCTCGATCGGCGGCCGCAGGGTCCCCAACCGCCTGGCCGTCCTGCCCATGGAAGGGGCGGACGCCGAGCGATCCGGAGCGCCGTCCGAAGGAACGCGGCGGAGATACCGGCGCTATGCCTCCGGCGGTGCGGGCCTCATCTGGTTCGAAGCCGCGGCCGTGCGGCGGGACGGACTCTCGAACCCGTCCCAGCTCCTGCTCACCGAGGGCACCCTCGGCGGGTTCGCGCGGTTGGTCGACGAGATCCGGAACGCCGCCAAAAAAGAGTGGGGTCCGGGCCATGTCCCGCTCCTCGTGCTCCAGCTGACCCACTCGGGCCGCTTCGCCAAGCCGGAAGGCGCGCCGCGGCCGCTCATCGTTCAGAACAATCCCCACCTCGACCCTCTGCACGATCTTCCCCCCGACTCGCCGGTCGTCTCCGACGACGAGCTCGGCGAGATCCGGGACGATTTCGTGGAAGCGGCCGATCTGGCCGTCTCCGCCGGCTTCGACGGCGTCGACATCAAGGCCTGCCACGGCTACCTCGTGTCCGAAACCCTGGCCGCCCACAGCCGGGAAGACAGCCGCTATGGCGGCCCGTTCGAGAACAGGACCCGCCTCCTGCTGGAGATCGTCCGCCACATCCGCGAGGAAGCCCCCGGACTTCTCGTCACGACCCGGCTTTCGGCGACGGATGCCGTCCCCTTCCCCTATGGCTTCGGCATGGACCCCGACGAGCCGGAAAGAATCGACCTGACCGAGACCAAGGCCCTGGTCCGCCTTCTCGCCCAGGCCGGCGTCCGCTTCCTGGCGCTGTCGTTGGGCATTCCGACCTGGAAGCCGCACCTCGGCCGGCCGTTCGATGAGCCAGTCCCCGGCGGCCAGGTCCCCGAGGAACACCCGCTCGAGGGCGTCGCCCGCCATCTCGATATCACCACGGAGGTCCAGCGGTCCTCGCCGGGGACCGCCGTCATCGGCGCGGGATATTCCTGGCTCCGCACGCTCGGTCCCGGGGTCGGCGCGGCCATGGTCGCGGACGGCCGGAGCGCCGCCTTCGGCCTCGGCCGCGGGGCGCTCGCCTATCCGGACTTCGCCGCCGATCTCCTGAGGCGCGGCCGCCTCTCCTCGCGCAAGGTCTGCACGACGTGTTCTCTCTGCTCGCACCTTCTCCGCCGGCAGCGGCGCGTCGGCTGTGTCGTCCGGGACCCCGCATTCAAGAACGCCGTCGGGAAAGGGAGTGAGGCATGAACAAGGCCGAACGGACCGGATTCGCCGTGACGATCGTCGCTTTTCTGATCATCCTGGCCGCCTTTGCCGCGTACACCTTCGCCGTCCGCCCCTGGTTCCTCAGCTGGGGAACGACGGCTCCGGAAAGGAGGCAGGCCTTGCTCGGCGACGACGCCTGGATCGGAGGGGCGGTCACCGGGACCCGAGCCGTCACGATCGAGGCCCCTCCCGAAAAGGTCTGGCCGTGGCTCGTCCAGATCGGCCAGGACCGGGCAGGTTTTTACAGTTACACTTGGCTCGAGAACCTGGCCCTGGCCGACATTCACAACACCTACGTGATAAGG
This sequence comes from Candidatus Aminicenantota bacterium, assembly GCA_017883305.1. Classification (GTDB taxonomy): domain Bacteria; phylum Acidobacteriota; class Aminicenantia; order Aminicenantales; family Saccharicenantaceae; genus RBG-16-66-30. The sequence goes on from JADGNU010000117.1 coordinate 5,220, forward strand.
CCGGAGTGGCAGGGGCGCGAAGTCAAGGATTTCATCCGCAGTGTCAAGCCCGGTTACATGTTCGGCTTGCTTAAAGAAAAAGACGGCTACACGGGCTGGCGGGTCCCCTTCATCGCTGCGGGCCGGTCGATGACCCTCAAGTATTGGGGCACCTTCGCCCTCGAGCCGGCCGGGACAGGCGGGACGCGATTCTTTATCCGGAGCCGGGGCGAGCCCCTTCCCGGGGTCCTGGGGCGGCTGGCAAGCTTTTGGGTCCTCGACCCGGCCCATTTCGTCATGGAAAAAAAGATGATGACCGAGATCAAGAGACTGGCCGAAGGCCGGCCCGGGCCGTCGGGTTGGCTGCAGATCCTGGCGACGGCCGGGTTCATCGTCGCGGCCCTGGGCTCGGCCCTCCTGATCGGGACGAGGAAGCGGAGGGGCTTTTGGCTTCTCCTTCCGGGAATCTATGCCTTCCTCGTCCTGTGGCAGACGGCCGACGGACGCGCGGCGCTGGCCGGTTTCACCGCTTTGTCCCTTGTCGTCGCCGGCTTCCTGTTCTTTAAGAAGCGCTGGTGGATCTACTTCGGGTTCCTCCTGATCGTCATCTACGCCGTGCTCTTTCTCGCGGCCGACGCCTGGATCGTCTTCGGCCTCGTCTTCCTGGCGGCCTGCGCATCTTTGGCCGCCGTGTCCATGAAGGGACTCAGGGCCCGATGAGATCGGGACACGTGAGGATCGCCGGACGCTCGATCCCGGTCCATTCGCTGAACACGCTCGTCATCGGCAGCGGGGCGGCCGGGCTTAACGCCGCGGTGCGTCTCCACGCCTGCGGCCAGACCGACATCGCCATCGTCACCGACCGTCTGGGAGCGGGCACGTCGGCCGAGTCCGGCTCCGACAAGCAGACCTACTACAAGCTCTCGCTCGCCGGCGATATCCCCGACTCCGCCTTCGACATGGCCCGGGACCTGGCGGCGGGCGGCTCCATGCATGGCGACATCGCCCTGGCCGAGGCCCAGGGCTCGCTCGAGGCCTTCTTCCATCTCGTGGAATTGGGCGTTCCTTTCCCCCACGATCGCTACGGCGCCTATGTCGGCTACAAGACCGACCACGACCCTCGCCAGCGGGCGACCTCGGCCGGGCCATTGACCTCGAAGCGGATGTTCGAGGCCCTGGCCGCGGAGGTCCGGCGCCTCAAGATCCGGGTCTTCGACGGACATGACGTGATCGCCATCCTGACGGCCGGCAAGGGCCCGTCCAAGAGGGTGATCGGGGCCCTGGCTCTCGACCGCAAGAAACTCGGCGGGCCGGGCCGCGGTTTCGTCCTCTTCAACTCGGTCAACATCGTCGCGGCCACAGGGGGACCCGGCGGGATGTACGAGCATTCGGTCTATCCGGAGAGCCAGTCGGGCTCGCACGGTCTCCTTTTCGAGGCCGGGGCCGTGGCCCACAACCTGACCGAATCGCAGTTCGGCCTGGCTTCGGTCGCTTTCCGCTGGAACGTTTCCGGCACCTACCAGCAGGCCGTGCCGCGCTATATCTCGACCGACTCCCAAGGCGGCGATGAGCGGGAGTTCCTCAACGACTATTTCCCCGATATGGGGGCGCTGGCCACGGCCGTCTTCCTCAAAGGCTACCAGTGGCCGTTCGACCCGCGGAAAGCCATCGACGGCGGGTCGTCGCTCATCGACCTCCTGGTTTACGACGAGACCGTGGTCAAGGGCCGCCGCGTCTTTCTCGATTTCCGAAGCGACGCCCGCGGCGACCGGCGGCTGGCGCGCTTCGAGCCGGGCCAGCTCGGCGCCGAAGCCCACGGCTATCTCGAGAAGTCCGGGGCGCTGATGAAGACGCCGATCGCCAGGCTCAGGAAGATGAACGGCCCGGCCGTCGACCTCTACAAGACCCACGGGATCGACCTCGCCCGCGAGCCGCTCGAGATCGCTGTTTGCGCCCAGCACAACAACGGCGGCTTCCGCGGCTCGATCTGGTGGGAATCGAGCGTCCGCGGCCTCTTCCCCGTCGGCGAGGCCTGCGGCACGCACGGCGTGACGAGACCGGGCGGCTCGGCGCTCAACGCCGGACAGGTGGGAAGCGCCCGGGCGGCGCTCTTCATTGCCCGCAGGCGCGCGGCGCGGCCGCTCGCCGAAGCCGCGTTCGGCCGCGCCGCGGGGTCGACTGTCACCGAAAAATGGGACCAAGCCGGCGCCATGCTCGGCCGCGGGAAGACCAGGGGTTTATCGCCGGACGAATGTATCGCCGAGGTGAAGCGAAGGATGTCCGGGTGCGGCGCCGTCGTCAGAGATGAGGCTTCGGTCCGGGAAGAGAAGGCCCGGGCCCGCGAGCTTTGGAAAAGGGCGGCCCGCGAGCTGGGCGCGGCCTCGACCCGCGACCTGCCCAGGTCCTTCAAGGCCCTCGACCTCGCCCTGACCCACGCCGTCTATCTCGAGGCGATGGGCGAATACCTCGAGCGGGGCGGGAAGAGCCGCGGCTCCTATCTCGTCCCGGACGCCTCCGGACGCCCTCCGCACCCGCTCCTCGGCGGCCGCTGGGCTTTTCCACTCGCCGGGCCGGGGGATTTTGTCTCCGCCAACGTCCTGGAAGTCCGGCTGAACGGCCTGGGACACGTGCAAAAGAAATGGGTCCCCGTGCGGTCCGTGCCCCGGCCGGAGGGCTGGTTCGAATCCGTCTGGGCCGATCATCGCAACGACCGGATCGTGGTCGAGGAGGAATGAGCATGCCTGCCAAACGACAACGGTGCGCGCGCGCCGCATTGGTCACCGGCGCCGGCCGCGGCATCGGCCGGGGGATCGTCCTCGCCTTGGCCCGGGAGGGCTACGACATCGTCGGCATCGACATCGCCTTCGAGCCCGAAGACAAGAAGAAGGGCCTTTTCGAGGTCAAGAAACGGGTCGAGGAGCTCGGCGGCCGCTTCCTGCCCGTCGCGGGAGACATCTCGCGGGTCGGGGACCACGACCGGATGCTGGACGCCGCCTACGGAGTCTGCGGGCGGATCGACGTCCTGGTCAACAACGCCGGCGTTTCCCCTCTCGAGCGCCGTGACATCCTGGAAACGCCCCCTGAAAGCTACGACCGCCTCATGGCCATCAATGCCCGGGGGCCGTTCTTCCTGACCCAGAACGCGGCCAAGAGGATGGTTGCCCAGAAGCCGCGGCGCGGCGGCATGCGGCCGGCCATCGTCTTCATCACCTCCATCTCGGCCTCCGTATCCTCGACCTCGCGGCCTGAATACTGCGTGTCCAAAGCGGCCTTGAGCATGACCGCGACGCTCTTCGCCGACGCTCTGTCCGGACGGGGCATCGACGTTTTCGAGGTCCGGCCCGGCATC
>JADGNU010000342.1 GCA_017883305.1 Candidatus Aminicenantota bacterium
GTCGACCCTGCCCGGGCTCCGGCCCCAGGCCCTGGCCCTGTCCCCCGACGGAAAGCTCCTGGCCGTCTCCGGCAAAACGCCCGAGCTCATCATCCTCAATGCCATCAGCGGCAAGGTCGAACAGGAAGTGGCCCTGCCGGCCGAAGAGCAGAAGGAACAGCATCCCGAAATCGTGTCGCCGATGATCCTCGATCCCGACCTCGAGGGCCAGCTGAGCTACACCGGCCTCGTCTTCTCCCCCGACGGCGGCAGGATCTTCCTGAGCAATGTCGACGGCAGCATCAAGGTCTTCAAGGTCGAGGGGGACGGCAACGTCCAACCGTCGCACACGATCCCTGTCCCCCTGGCCGGCGCGCCGCGCCGCGGGGAGGAGATCCCGGCGGGACTGGCGGTCTCCGCGGACGGGCATCGGCTCTACGTCTGCGGCAACTTATCCAACCGGCTCCTGGAGTTCGATCCGGCGACGGGCACGGTCGAGCGCACCTTCGATGTCGGCGTCGCTCCTTTCGACGTTGTCCTCGCGGCCGGCAAGGCCTACGTCAGCAACTGGGGCGGCCGTCGCCCCAAGCCCGGAGAGCTCGTCGGACCGGCCGGCCTCGGCACCGAGGTCAAGGTCGACCCGGTTCGGCATATCGCGAGCGAAGGCTCGGTCAGCATCATCGACCTCTCATCGGGCGCGGTCAAGGCCGAGGTCCTGGTCCAGCTCCACGCCTCCGCCCTGGCCCTCTCGCCCGATGGCCGCTACGTCGTCTGCGCCAACGCCGCCTCGGACAACCTCAGCGTCATCGACACCTCGACCGACACGGTCGTCGAGACGATCTGGGCCAAGGCCACTCCGGCCGATCTCTTCGGGGCCTCGCCCAACGCCCTCGTCTTTTCGAAAGACGGCAAAACGCTCTATGTCGCCAACGGCACTCAGAACGCCGTCGCCGCGATCGCGTTCAACCCAAAAAAAGGGAAATCCTCTCTCAAGGGTCTCATCCCCGTCGGCTGGTTCCCGGGAGCGTTGGTCATCGACGGCCGGCGCGGCGTCCTCTATGTCGCCAACATCAAGGGCCTGGCCGTCGAGAAGGCTGCCTCGGAGCCGACGGGGGCCCCGGGATTCAGCGCCTACCAGTACCATGGCTCGATCTCGATCTTTCCCGAGCCGCGACAGAAGGTCCTCTGGGACTTGACCGCTGTCGTCGAGACCAACTACCGTCGTGAGCGGATCGCTCAGGCCTCGCTCAAGCCGCGCCCCGGCCAGCCGGCCCAGCCAGTGCCCGAACGGATCGGCGAGCCAAGTGTCTTCAAACACGTCGTTTATATCATCAAGGAGAACCGGACTTACGACCAGATCCTCGGCGACGTCACCGCGGGGAACGGCGACCCGGCTCTGTGCGTTTTTGGCGAGGCCGTGACGCCCAACCAGCACAAGCTCGTACGCGAGTTCGCCCTCCTCGACAACACCTACTGCAGCGGCATTCTGAGCGCCGACGGCCACCAGTGGTCGACGACGGCCTTCGGGACCGACTACCTCGAACGATCCTTCGCCGGCTGGCCCCGCAGCTACCCCGACGGCATGGGCCCGAACGAGGTCGACGCCCTGGCCTACGCGCCGAGCGGCTTCATCTGGGACAACGCCCTGAAACACGGCGTTTCGCTCTGGAACTTCGGCGAGTTCACCATGCCGGACTGCGGCTGGAGGGACCCTGAGCGCGAGGGTCAGCCGCGATGGGCGGATTACTGGGACGAATACGTCAACGGCCGCGGTGTGGTGAGGATCGGGAGCAGTCCGGCCATCCCGACCGTCGCCCCCTTCTCCCCGAGCGATACGCTCGGCTGGAACATGGACGTCCCGGACCAGTGGCGGGCTCGCTACATCATCAACCAGGTCGCCGCCTGGGACAAAGAGGGCCGCATGCCCCAGCTCATCCTCATCTGTCTGCCCGACGACCACACCAGCGGGACTTCGGAGGGCGCGCCGACGCCCCAGGCCTGCGTCGCCGACAACGATCTCGCCTTCGGCCGCATCATCGAGGCCTTCGGCCAGAGCTCCTTCTGGAAGGAGACGGTCATCTTCGGCATCGAGGACGACCCCCAGAACGGTTGGGACCACGTCAGCGGCTACAGGACGACGGCCTACGTCGCCAGCCCTTACGCCAAACGCGGCGCCGTCATTAGCACCCAGTACAACACGACGAGCGTGCTGCGAACGATCGAACAGATCCTCGGCCTGCCGCCCATGAACCAGTTCGACGCCACGGCCACGCCCATGTTCGACTGCTTCACGGCGACCCCGGACCTCCGGCCGTTCGTGAGCGTGCCCGCCAATATCCCGCTCGACACGATGAACCCGCCCAAAGAGAAGATCGCCGACGCGCTGCTCCGGCGCCACGCGATCCTGTCGGGTCGGCTGAACTTCCGGCAGGTCGACGCCTGCCCGGAAGACACGCTCAACCGCATCCTCTGGCACGCCGTCAAGGGCAGCGCCACGCCGTATCCGTCCTGGGCCGTCACCCTCGTCAAGAATGACGACGACTAAGGGGAACTCCATCTTTTCGGCTTAGCTCAGGATATCGCCCCTAGCCCCGCACCCCGGAAACCTGCGAATCCGGTTTCCCCCGCCTCCGGCGGGTCCCCCTTCCATCACGGGGGCCTTGGGGCAACATCTATCGCCGCCTCACGATGGAGCTCCCAATAATCGATCCCCTGAACGAAAAAAGCGCTTTCTGCGGCGAGGGAGCTGGTGTAAAATCGCCCCGACCGCGAAACCTGCGCCC
>JADGNU010000343.1 GCA_017883305.1 Candidatus Aminicenantota bacterium
ATGATGAGCTGGTAGCGCATGGCCGGGTCGATCATGCAGCCTCCCGGCGTGTTGCCGCAGTGGAAGCCCATGAACAGGTCCGTGGATTTGTATCCCTTCACCGCTTTCTTGGCCCCGGCGATCATGTCGTAGGGGACGGTGTTGTTGATATCGAGAATGGTCGCCGGGAGCTCGGTCGCGCAGGTGGCGATGTACTCGCTGAGCGCGCCGTAGATGTCGACCTCGAAGGCGACCGGGATGCCGCGCGCGGCCAGCCGTGAGTTGACGTAGCAGGGGACGAAGCCGAAGTAGCTCTCGAAAGCCGGCCAGCACTTGTCGGCGAAAACGCCATACTCGGAGGCCCCGAGGTTCGCCTCCATGAACCGGAGCAGGGCGACCTCGAACTGGGCCAGCTTGTTCAGCATGTCCGGGTAGGCATTCCCGGCGCCGAGCTCCTTGGCCATGTCGGCGGCGACCGCTTTGACCTTGGGGTCGCCTTCGGCCTTGCGGAAGGCGTCGTAGAGGTCGAGCTCGCTGTTCTCCATGATCTCGACGCCGAGGTCGTAGAGGGGCTTGATCGGCGCGTTGCAGGCGAGAAAATCCTGAGGCCGCGGGCCGAAGCCGAAGACCTTGAGCTTGGCCAGTCCCAGGATGATCCGGGCCACGGGGACGAAGCCGGCGATCATCGCCGCCACCTCCCCGGGGATGCCGACGGGGTATTCCGGGACGTAGGGGCGGAGTTTGCGCAGGCCCATATTGTAGGAGTTGTTGAGCAGGCCGCAATAGGCGTCGCCGCGCCCGTCGATGAGGTCCCGGCCCGACTCCTCGGCGGCCGCCGCCACCATGACCGGTCCGTCGAACTTCTGGGCCAGGATCGTGGCTGGCGTCTCCGGCCCGAAATTGCCGAGGTAGAGGACCAGGGCGTTGACCTTCTTCGCCTTGAGCTCCTCGAGCGCCTGGAGCGCATCCTTCTCGTTCTCGACGACGGTCGGCATGCGGGCGATGGTCAGGCCGGCCTTCCGGCATTCCTCCGCGACGCGGAGCGAGCGCTTGCGCGAAAGCTCGATGGGGAAGCAATCGCGGCTGACGGCGACGAGGCCGAGCCGCACCTTGGGGATATTAGTCACGACGGTCCTCCTTTTTCTGTCCGTAATAGGCGTCGGGCCCATGTTTGCGGGTGAAGTGTTTCTCCTGGATGCAGGCGTCGAGCGGGGCCAGATGCGGATCGAGAGCCATCGCGCCGAAGGCCATCTGGGCCGTCTGCTCGAGGACGAGGGCGGTCTCGACCGCATCGGCCGCGGTCCGGCCCCAGGTGAACGGCCCGTGGCCGGCGACGAGAACGGCCGGGACCTCGAGCGGGTCGAGGCCGGCGAACCGTTCGACGATGATCCGGCCCGTGTTCCGCTCATAGCCAGCGGCGATCTCGGATTCGACGAGGAGCCGGGTCAGGGGAACGGGGCCGTGGAAATGGTCGGCGTGCGTCGTCCCGAAGCAGGGGATCTCCCGCCGCGCCTGGGCGAACATCGTCGCGTAGGTGCTGTGGGCGTGGGCCACCCCTCCGACCTCCGGAAAGGCCTTGTAGATCTCGATATGCGTCGGGGTGTCCGAGGACGGATTGAGCCAGCCCTCGACGAGGTTGCCCTCGAGGTCGACCAGGACGATGTCGTCGGCTTTGAGGGCGTCATAGGGGACGCCGCTCGGCTTGATGGCCAGGATGCCGCGCCGCCGGTCGATGCCGCTGACGTTGCCGAAGGTCAGGATGACCAGCCCGGACTTGGCCAGATCGAGATTGGCCTTCCATACGGATTCTTTAAGCTCGGCGAGCATCCGGCTATCTCCTTTGGCGGTCCTTGAGCTCGAGCAGGTCCTTCATGACGTTGGACAGGTTCCCGTTCCAGCTCTTTGTCCCGAAGGCGTCGTGGAGCTCCCGGTAGAGGGCGTAGAGCTCGACGTAGACCTTGTGGCACGCGGCGTTGGGCTTATAGATCGTCCTCCGGACGCCGCCCATGGCGGCCTGGGCCGCGGCGAACGTTTCGTGACCGTCGCTCCTGCGTCCGGCGGCCACCGCCCCGGCCATGGCCGCGCCCAGGGCGCACGTCTGGGCCGAGCGGGCCACCTTCATCTCCAAGCCGATGACGTCGGCGTAGATCTGCATGACCAGGGGGTTCTTTTCGGCGATGCCGCCGCAGTTGACCACGTCGCGGATCTTGACCCCGAACTCTTCGAAGCGCCGGATGATGGTTAGCGCGCCGAAAGCCGTGGCCTCGATGAGGGCCCGGTAGATCTCCTCGGGCTTTGTGTGCAGGGTCATTCCCACGAGGAGGCCGGTCAGGCGCTGGTCGACGAGGATGGTCCGGTTGCCGTTGAGCCAGTCGAGGGCGAGGAGTCCCGATTCGCCGGGCTTGAGGGCGGCGGCCTTCCTCGTCAAGGCCGCGTGAGAGCCTTTCTTCGGTCCGCCGGGCTCGATCGAGTTGACGAACCAGTTGAAGATATCGCCGACCGCGGATTGGCCCGCCTCGAGCCCGAGGTAACCCGGCAGGACCGAGCCTTCGACGATGCCGCACAGGCCGGGGACGTCGGGAAGCTTCTTCGAGGCCGGCCAGACGCAGATGTCACACGTGCTCGTGCCGATGATCTTGACGAAACGTCCCGTCTCGACCCCCGAGCCGACGCCGCCGAGATGCGCGTCGAAGGAACCGACGGCGACGGCGATCCCGGGCCGCAGCCCGAACGTCTTGGCCCAATCTCTGGTCAGACCGCCGGCAGAGACGTCCGAGGTG
>JADGNU010000118.1 GCA_017883305.1 Candidatus Aminicenantota bacterium
GCCGAGCCCGAGGCCGCTCCTGTGGACGAGTAGGTCGCGGACGGTCATCTCGCGGGTGACGTAGGGGTCCCACATCTGGAACCAGGGGAGATAGCGCGAGACCGGGCCGTCCCATTCGATCTTGCCCTCCTCGACGAGAAGGCCCAAAGCCGTGGCCGTAAAGGCCTTGGTGTTCGAGGCGATGCCGAAGAGCGTCCGGGCGTCGACAGGCGCGGGCCGGCCGAGCTTGCGCACGCCGTAGCCCTTGGCCAGGACGACCTGGCCGTCCTTGACCACGGCGACGGCCATCCCCGGCACATCGAAGGTCTTCATCGCCCGGGCGACGACGGCGTCGAAGTCGGGCGGGAGGACGGGCGAGCCGGAAGTCGGGGAGGGCCCTGCGGGCAATGGCGCCACAGCCGCGAGAGCGACGAGCAGCGCCCATAGGAATGGAATACGGAGATGTTTCATGGAGGGATGGTAATTCGCCGCCTAAGCGCTTGTCAACCGCACGTTCCCGGGGCTAAGATACACCCATGAAAAAGGTCATCACCTACGGTACCTTCGACCTGATCCACCATGGGCACATCAACATCCTGCGCCGGGCCAAAGCGATGGGGGATTACCTCATCGTGGCCTTGTCGACCGACGAGTTCACGGCCGGCAAGGGCAAGCAGACCTACTATACTTACGAGGAGCGCAAGCTGATCCTCGAGGCCATCAAGTACGTCGACGAGGTCATCCCGGAGACGTGCTGGGAGCAGAAGACGGACGACGTCCTCGAGCACCACGTCTCGGTCTTTGTCATCGGCGACGATTGGACCGGCAAGTTCGACTTCCTCAAGCCCTACTGCGAGGTCGTTTACCTGCCCCGGACCGAAGGCATCTCGACGACCCAGATCAAGGACGATTTGGCCGCGGGCGCCCTGGGCGGCGCCAAACCGAAATAAAGAAGGGGTCAAACCTAAACTTTTAAACTTTCCTATTGGGGAAAAGTTTAAAAGTTTAGGTTTGACCCCTTCTGAGGCTACCTGATCGCCACCAGGGCTCCCGCCGAATACGCCGCGAATTCGGGGGCGTACATCGATTCGAGCGTCGCCGGGGCGGCCTTGAACGTCCCGGCCATGGCACACCGGATGCGATGCTTGAGCGTGTATTCGCCCTCGGGCAGCCATTCCATGAAGAAGTTCGTGCCGCTGTCCCGGATCTCCTCGTAGCGCCCGAGGCCCAGGTCCCACTTGTAGCCTGACGTGAGCGTCACCGGCTCGCACCCCGACGGCCGCGGGTCCCTCAGGTGGACGTACTCGGCCTGGTGCCGGGCCCGGATCGAGAGCTGCACTTCGATCTCGTCGCCTACGGCGAGCGGTGCGCCTTCCGCGAGCGGCTTCAACACCACTTCATCGCCCTTCTTCTCACGCTTGAAATAGGTCCTCTCGACGGCGAAGAGGTCTCCATCGCCCTTTTCCGGCATCTTTTCGGTGCTGAAGTGCCAGGTCGCGCTGGCGAAAGCCATCCCCTTGCCGCCCTTGGTCGCACGAACCGTGGCGCATTCCGGTCCGAGCTTGTCGCCGGCGATGACGAGCTGGTTCTTCTTCCCGGTGTACTTGTCCGGCTCGAAGGTGAACAGCGTCTTCATGCCGCACGCCTCGGCCGTGATCGTCTCCCGGACACCCAGGGCGCCCGTCTTCTTCAGGAACGAGGCCACGGAATAAATGACCTCCGATGTGGCCCGGGTCGATTTCCAGTGGTTGAGCTTCTTGTTGAGGAAGAGCCACTGGACAAGCCCTTCGCTCCGCGCGTCCGCCGGCGCGAGCTCCATGAGCGTCCGCAGGGCGAAAGCGTGCGTCTCGATCGTGTCGTTGTACCAAAGCCAGCCGCGGTCCTCCGGGGCCCAGCTAGTGCCGCCATCGACGGTCGTCTTGGCGCTGTCCATGACGCTGTCCCAGACGAGACCGGCGTCCTTCGGCCGCGCCGCTCTCTTGAGCGTAAGCGCAAGATATCCCTTGAGATAGGGGGAGTGGTCCTTCCAATGCTTGAAGGAGAAATCGAGCATCTGTTTGCGCTCGGCATCGGTGAAGACGCCGCCCGTCCAGGACGCGTCGGGGAAATTGCTGATGGTGTAATTGAGGAAAGTCACAAACTCCCAACCCGTGTCGTGCGCCATGAGCGTCGAAACGATCTCGTCGAGGTAGTGCCGGTGCAGATACCCGAACGCACGCACGACCGCGTCCTTGGGCACCTCGACGCCGAATTCGATCGCCTTGGAGAAACCGTGGACGATGTAGAGCGTCATGTAAGGCGATGGCGGCCCGCCCGGCCACCAAGGGAAAGCGCCGAGCGACGTCTGGGCCTTGAGCAGCTTGGCCAGCGACGTCTCTCTCTGCGCCTTGGCCACCCGCGGGTCGAGGACCTTTTCGATGCCCATTCCCGCATCCTTGCCGCCCTGCGCCGTTTGAAGCCACGGCGTCTCCTCGAGGGCCATCTTCCGGTTTGGGTCGGCGGCGTCGAAGGTCTCATAGACCGTTTCGCGCTTGCTCAAGTCCTGAGCCATGCGCGCGACCTGCGGATATTTATTGTAAAGGCTCGTCAGGATGCCTGTCGACAGGAACCGGTTGAGAGTCTGCTCCGTGCACTCGTAGGGGTAGTTGATAAGGTAGGGCAGGGCTTCGAGGAGCCCGTAGAAGAGCTGGGCATCGACCGTGACGACAAGCTGCTCGTTGATGCGAGTCGGGTCGTCGGTTTTGGCCATGTCGTCAAAACGGAGCTCCCGCGTTTTTCCTTCCTTGAGCGTCGCGAAGCGGGATTGGACGAGGTGCATCCGTCCCGGCAGGACCGGGAGCGGCCTGAGCTCGCCATCTGAGAGCGCGCCGCTTTTGGCCACCACCTTGAATGCGACGGTCCCCACCCGCGCCGGGGCGGCCAGGGGGAAGACGACCGGGGTTCCGCCGCCCGGCTCGACTTTAAACGTCCGGGCCGGCACCGCCGCCGGAAGCCCGAAGGCCGGGGCCAGATTCTCGCCCGTCAGGGGATCGGTGATCTGGAGCGACACCTCGCCCGCGAGCGGGGCCGTCCCCGCATTGTTGACCATAACCCGCAGATCGGCTTTGTCGCCCTCGCGGAAGAAGCGGGGCAGATACGGCCGGACCATGAGGTCTTTGACCGTCTTCGTCTCCGCCTCGAGCGTTCCGCCCTCGAGGTCGCGAGTGACGCCGTGGACGAAGACGCGCCAGCTCGTGACGGAATCGGGCACGGTGAACTCGATCGTCGCCGTCCCGTCCGCTCCCGTCAGCAGATGAGGCTCCCAGAAGGCCGTCTCGGCGAAATTCGACCGCAATTCGGCTCCGGCCTGGCCGGCCGCAGGCTCCTTCCCGGCCCCGGCCTCTTCCTTGCCTTTACCCTCGACGGTCGTTGCTTTGTCCAGCGACGCCTGCCGGGCCATCGCGGGTGACGGCGCTCGAGCTTCGGACACCACGCCGCCCAGAACGCCGCCCACAACGCCCCCCAGGACCTGATTATAGCCGCGCCGGCCGGGGCCGCCGATGCCGTACCCGCCGAGCGAGGTCAGATTGTCCGGCCGGAACCCCTCGTAGCTCGGGAGATGGCGCCAGTTGTTTTCGAGCTCGAACACCGTCGCCGCCCCGCCGAGCCCGCTGCTCCACCAAAGGGTCCCCGCCCGATTGGGGTAGAGGCCCAACAACCGGGGCGGATTGTGCGGGGCGAAGAGATCGAGGCTGCGATCGTACATATAGGCTAGTAGCTCGGCCGCGCCCTTCTCGGCCGGCGACCCGGTCGTCGCGGACGTCCCCTTGGGCGCCTTGACCGTAACGCGCCAGGTCTCGCGGCCTCCCGGCGTGAGCTTGTCCCGGAACGTCGCGAACGAGATCCCCAGCTCCTTGTTGTCCCAAGGAACGAAGACCGAGGCCTCTTCGCTCATGAATTGATGGTCGCGGATGGCCGTCACCCGGACGCCGAAGCCGCCTCTCAGGTCCTCGCCGACCGGGACGTCGATCGTCCCGCCGTCCTTGCCCGCTTCGATCCAACGGCGCTCCCAGAGGCTGCCGCCGCGGAAGGTCTCGAACAGCAACGGCTGGCCGCTCCAGCCGCTGTCGACGAGGAACCTGGCCGTGCCGCCGGCGACTACGGCCGCCTTCTCGGCCAGCAGGACGAGCGGCAGCTTGAAGACGGGCTTCGCCTTGCCGGCGACGAGGAAGCTCAGACTGTCCTTGCAGACGGCCCCGAAATCGTCTTTCGTCTCGTAGAGCAGGCGATAGGCCCCGGCGCCGAGCGCCGGCACCTCGACCTTGGCCAGGCCTTTGGCGTCGTGCTCGACCGTGCCCTTGGCGGCCTCGCCGCCTTCCCTCCAGAGCCGGAGGATCTCGTCGGGCGAAGGAGCGCCGTTCCAGCGCGGCCTCAGCCGGTCGCCGGGGGTGGGCGGGTACGCCGAGTCTTCCGTCCCGGGCTCGACGGCCATGGGCTGGTCGGCCGGAAGGAGCGTCTTCTCGGGTTCGATAAGCCGGACGACGCGCCAAGCGCCTTTTCCGGCTTTGGGCCGGCCATCGAGGTCGGCCCTCGTGATGGCGAACGCGGCCTTGGCATCGGTGCCGACGAAGGCGCTCTCTCCCTCGATCCGGGCTTCGACGCTGATCAGGCCGAGCCGGAAGGACCGCTCGGCCGAGCGCGTCTCGCCGCCCTCGTCCGTGACGTCGACCGAGAGCGTGTAACGGTAGGACAGGCCCGGTCCGGCTCCGCTCTTCTTTTCATCGGCGCGGGGCGTGAAGGCGACGTCGATCGTCCCGTCCGCTCCGACCTTCGCCCGTCCTCCCGCGACGGTCTGGCTCCGGCCGCCGCCCGTGTCCCACCACCACCAACGGGGGTAGACCGGCTCGCGCTTGACCTGCCAGACGGCCTCGCCGCCGCTGACCGGGAGCCCGAAATAGTAGCGGGCCTCGCCCGCGAGCGCGGCGGGCCGGTTGAGGCGCAGAGGCTTTTCCGGGTCCTTGATCACGACCTCGAATGTCGGCCGTTTGTACTCCTCGACGTGCACCGAGGCATATCCGCTTGGGGAGGAGCGGAGGCTCCAGCCTCCGAGCGGCCGCCCCGTCGCCGGGATCGTGAACTCGCCGCTCGCCGTGCCGAAGGCGTTGGCTGCGGCCGAAGCCTGGGCGACGCGCTGGCTGTTGATGTCCTCGAGCCAGACTGTGACGGCCGCGCCCGCATCCGGGCTGATCCGGCCGAGGTCCGGGCGCCCCTTATAGGCCAGGACTTTCCAGAAGAGCTTCTGGCCGGGCCGGTAGATCGATCGGTCGGTATAGAGGAGAGCGGCCCGGGTATCCGCCGGCTCGGGACGGCTTTGAAGGTAGAGATAGTCGGAGTCGAAGGCGATGTCCCGGCCCTTTCTGGCCAGCAGGAAATAGGAGCCGCCGCGGGCGCTCGGCTCGAACCAGACCCGGCCGCCGGCATCGGTCGACTTGGATCCGATCTTGATGTGGCCGTTCTTCCAGTCGAAGGCGTAGAGGTCGACCGTCACTTCGGCCAGGGGGCGGCCGGTGGCGCCGGAGAGGGCGATGACCTCAGCCCCGCCTGCACCCGAAATCGTTTCGCTGCGGGCAGTCCCGATAGGGGCAGTGCCCCCGCCCTCCCGCTTGATCAGGACGATGTCGCCGACGACGACGCTGAGCCCGATCATCTTGTTGGCGGTCCCGCCGAAATCCTCCCGGGCCGACGCGGTGACGTAATACAGGCCCGGCGCGAGCGTCTCGGGCAGGTTGGCGTAGGTATGATGGTCACGGAAGTCCGCGGTCGCGGCCAGGTCCGATCTCCACGCGGCTGCGGCCCGCTGCCCTTCGACGATCTTCCGGGCGTCTTCGCCCTGAGGGAAGATATAGTAATCTTTCGACGACTTGACGAGCCCTTCGAGATCGAGGGCGTAGGCGCGAAGGAAGACCCGGTCGAGGTTGCGATGGGTCACGCGGACGGAACGACGGCCGGCCGCGTCGAGACGCATCGCTTCGATGGAGTACTCGGGCGCCTCGATCGCCTTGACGATATGGAGGCAGTGCCGTCCGCCGGGCGAGTTGGGGAAGCGCTCGATGCCTTCGAGGGCGACCTTACGGGCCCGGACGAGGGCGTCGGGGGCGCTTTCGCCCTGCGTGTATTCGGCGAGGAGTGCCTGGCCGGTTGCCCACCAGGGGTCCTTGCGGTTCGAGGCCAGGAAGCCGGCCAAGTGCATGCGGATGAGGGCGCGGCTGTCGTCGCTGTCGAAGGCCTCATAAAGCGCCCGGACGAGCTCGAAGCGGGCTTCGAGCGCGGCCGCGGGCCGGTCGGCGCGCCGGCTCCAGGATTCGTGCTCACCGAGGAGGGCGGCGGCTTTCTCGACCGGGTGGCTCGACGTCGATCCCAAGACTTCGGAGGCTTCGTCGGCGCTCGTCTTGCCGGCCCTCGAGAGAAGCTTCGGCAGATCGAGGAGCCAGGTTTCGTTCGACTGGCGCGGCGTCCAAAAGGTCGTGTCGGAGAGAAGGCGGGCCATGAGGTAGATAACCGCGTCGCGCAGGCTGTCGCGCACGCCGGCCGGATAATCGCCCACACTCCAGAAACCGGGGAATTCCCCGGGCTTGCGGGCGGCGAGGCTATCCCGGTCCTTCCAGACGCGCATGAGCGCCTGCCAGGCCTCGTCGAAGATCTGGTCGCGGGTCCAGGACTTGAGGTCGATCGGCCCCGTGGATTCGACCTGCTCGCGCTGGCCGATGTCCCAGGAATAGGCGTGATAATAGGTAACGAGCGAATTGGCGAAGAAGAGCTCGAGCATGTCGCGCTCGATAGGGGAGTCCGGCCAGGGCTGCTCTTTGAAGAACCGGACCGCGGTTTCGTAGCCGTGGAGGGAGGTCCGCAGCTGTCCCTCCTTGATCAGCGCCCAGGCCCAGAGCGCGTTGTCGCCGCGCTTGCGGGCGTCGTCGCGGATGCGGGCGCATTCGGCCGCGGCCGCTTCGAATTTTTGCTCGGCGATAAGCTTCTCGACGGCCGCGCGGCTCGCTTGCCCCGCGGCCTCGGCACCGCCGGCAACGAGCCCCGCGTGAGCGGGACCCGCGGCCGCGGCATCGCCAGCAACGAGCCCCGCGTGAGCGGTGGCGGGGGCCTGATCGGGTGCGGACACGCTAGCCTCGGCACCCCCCGCGACGAGTCGCATGGCGACGGGACAAGGGTGGTCGGAGACGACAGCGAAGAGCCCAACTGCTAGGACCGCGGCCAGGACGGCCATCGCGGGCACAGCCGGACCGAGCTTTCTAAAGCTATGCTTCAACGGAGACTTGTGGCGAAGGGGCTTCGTGCTTGAGGTGAGGAAAGGATGGTCCATAATTGCCTCCCGGCGGGCCGTCCGCCGTCTTCTCCAGGGTTTCGACGGGCTTCATCTCAGGATACAACCGACGACGTTAAATAATCCCGTGAGCCGGCTCATTTCTGATCTGAGGCTCTTAGCGCCTTCTGGAAATCCTTGAATTTGTCTTTCATCCCCTCGTGGATGGACCAGCGCCCGACCTCGTGGAGGTCGACCTCCGCGTCTTTGCAGACGAGGACGGCTTGGACGAGCGACGGTTTGTCGCCCCAATGATAAAAAGCCGCCAATCGGTCTTTGACGCAATCCGTCGGAGAGAGGAGCTCGAGCGTCCGCTTGCCCCTGCGGAGCGCCCTGATCTCCCGGACCGGTTCCTCGCCCACGGACAATGGAGGGGACAGGAATTCGACGATGTACGGAGTCTCGGGGTGCACGAAGTGGCGGCCTTGTTTCCGGAATCCTAGAGCTTCCAGAACCGGGCCGATCCTTTTTCTATCGGCCTGAGACTGCAGGACGAAATCGAGGTCGAAGGACTCGTACTTGTTCCTCGTATAGATCGATACGCACGCGCCCCCGGAGAGGACGATCTCGATACCGCTTTTCCGGCATTCATCAGCGACGAGCGCGGCCAAGTCGGCGAGAGGAATGCCTTTTCTGATCAAGGCAGCGGCTTTCCGGTCAGCCTCGGCCTCAGCCTGGGTCGATAAAGGCGATCGAGCTCTTCCTCCGGGACGAACGAAAGGGCCTTGACGAGGAGAGCCTCCAGCTCTCTCTTGAACGGATAGCGGGGATTGAATCCGAAGAGCCGGATGCGGCCTTTCAGCTTGCTGTAGAGGACACCGCCGCCCTCGAGCTTGAGCAACTGGTATTGAACGGTGTTGACGTACAGACCCAGTGTCCTGGCGATCTCGCTCGGATAGGATTCGCCGTGCGTGTGGAGATAGAGGAGGATCTTCTCTTTGGGTTCCGATTCGAGGAGAGGCTCGAGCATGGGGACCTCCCGGGCCGAGGTTGACAAGGATATTGGTCATATAACCAATAGCGTCGTTAATAAAGTACCGTGCCCCGGCGCGCCTGTCAAGATAAATCGGGGACACAATACCAATTCCCCAATTATTGCCCTCTCCAATTCCGTTCTCCTGACTGGCAGAGCGGTCCGTCATGTCCCCCGTCCGCATTCGATACAAGCGCAAAATGGGGAATTGATAT
>JADGNU010000344.1 GCA_017883305.1 Candidatus Aminicenantota bacterium
AGAATACGGATTTCTCCTGCGCCGGCTGCGGCTCGCGGCGGGTCGAGATCGTCGAGGGCCGCGATCTCGTCGTCGAAACGATCGAGCTCGAAACCTGACTCCGGAACTTGACAAGACCGAATTCCTTCTGTATAAATGCCCTCTTGCTCATTGGTCTTTGAGTCTCCTGGCAATGCTATAAGGAGATTTTTATTTTTATAGACCATATTCGCCCGCCCGTGAGGCCGGCAGCCGGCCGAGAGTTGCATGCTGCCTCCTCCCTGCCCGTCTCCCGCCTGGCTGCCTGCCCGGCGATGCGCCTCATCAGCCGACGCCCGACCGCAGACGAAATCCTCGTACCGGAGGGATGATTTGGACACCGACAAAACCAAGGTCCAGTCGATCATCGACAAGCACCAAGGGCTCAAGAAGAACCTCATCGCCATCCTCCTCGACGTTCAAGAGAGCTTCAATTACCTCCCGCCGGAAGCCCTCCGCCGCGTCGCCAAGGCCCTGGGCATGCCCCTCATCGACATCTGTGGCGTGGCCACGTTCTACCGGGCCTTCAGCCTGAAGCCGCGCGGAAAGCACACCTGTCTCGTCTGCCTCGGAACGGCCTGCCACGTCCGGGGAGGTCCCAAGATCGTGGAGGAGCTCGAGCGCAAGCTCGACGTGCCGGCCGGCGAAACAACGAAGGACGGCCAGTTCACGCTGGAGACCGTCGCCTGCCTCGGTTGCTGCGCCATCGGGCCGGTCGTCGTCGTCGACGGGGAGTATCACGGCCACGCGACGATCCGGAAGATCGGGCCGATCCTGAGCAAATATCAGAAGCCGGAAGCGGCATGACGGAAAGGAAGGACATCTGATGGCCGGAAAGAAAAAACTCCGCATTCAAGACCTGGCGAAGATCCGGGAAAAGACCAAGTCCCTGATGACCATCCGGGAGGGCGAGGGCCGGGCCCGGGTGACGGTCCACATGGGGACGTGCGGCATCGCCGCCGGCGCCCGGGACATCATGGACGCTCTCCTCGGGGAGATCAGCAAGGCCCAGGTCCAGGATATCATCGTCACGACCTCCGGATGCGCCGGACTGTGTAACGCCGAGCCGATGATCACGATCGAGCTCAAGAACCAGCCTCCCGTGAAATATGGCTATGTGACCCCCGAAAAGATGCAGAAGATCTTCGTCCAGCACATCCTGGGCGGCCAGATGGTGACAGACCTCGTCCTGGCCGTCGGCAGCGAAACCGTGTACTGAGAGGGCCCTGTGAAACAATATCGCACTCACTTATTGGTCTGTGCCGGCACGGGCTGCGTCTCCTGCGGATCCTTCAAGATCAAGGAGGCCCTCGAGAAGGAGGTCAAGAAGAGGAACCTCCAGGACGAGGTCCAGGTCGTGGCCACGGGCTGCAACGGCTTCTGCGAGCGGGGCCCGATCGTCATGGTCCAGCCGGACGGCATCTTCTACCAGCTCCTCAAGGTCGAGGACGTCCCCCATCTCGTCGAGGAGCACCTCCTCAAGGGCCGCCCCGTCAAGAAGCTGATGTACGTCCCGCCGGCCGAGAAGCATCCGGTCCCGAAGATGAAGGACATCGAGTTCTTCAAACACCAGCGGCTGATCGTCCTCCGCAACCGCGGCCGGATCGACCCGGAGAAGGTCGAGGAGTACATCGCCTTCGACGGCTACGAGGCCATGGCCAAGGCCCTGACAGAGATGACCCCGGCGGCCATCATCGACGAGATCCTCTTCTCCGGCCTCCGTGGCCGGGGCGGCGCCGGCTTCCCCACGGGAAAGAAGTGGGCCATCTGCGCCAAGGAAAAGGCGACACCGAAGTACCTCATCTGCAATGGCGACGAGGGCGACCCCGGGGCTTTCATGGACCGCTCCGTCCTCGAGGCCGACCCCCACGCCGTCCTCGAAGGCATGGTCATCGGGGCCAAGGCCATCGGGGCGTCCAAGGGATTCATCTATATCCGCCACGAATACCCCCTGGCCCTCAAGCGGGTCGAGATCGCCATCCAGCAGGCCCGGGAGAACGGCCTCCTCGGCGAGGACATCCTGGGCACGGGGTTCAATTTCGACCTCGAGATCGTCCAAGGCGCCGGCGCCTTCGTCTCCGGCGAAGAGACGGCCCTGATCGCCTCGGTCGAGGGCAAGATCGCCATGCCCCGGCAGAGGCCGCCCTACCCCGCCCAGAAAGGCCTCTGGGGCAAGCCGACGGTCATCAACAACGTCGAGACGTGGGCCACCGTCCCCAACATCATCCGCAGGGGCTCGGAGTGGTTCTCGAGCCTGGGAACCGAGACGAGCAAGGGGACCAAGATCTTCTCGCTTGTCGGCAAGATCAACAACACTGGCTTGGTCGAGGTCCCCATGGGGATCACCCTCAGCGAGATCGTCTACGGCATCGGCGGCGGCATCCCCGACAAGCGGGACTTCAAGGCCATTCAGATCGGCGGCCCCTCCGGCGGCTGCCTGCCGGCCAAGCTCCTCGACTTGCCCGTCGACTACGAAAGCCTGACCGCGGCCGGGGCCATGATGGGCTCCGGCGGCATGATCGTCATGGACGACAAGACCTGCATGGTCGACATCGCCAAGTATTTCCTCAACTTCCTTCAGGACGAGTCCTGCGGCAAGTGCGTCTCCTGCCGGGAGGGGACGCAGAGGATGTATGAGATCGTCAAGGGCATCACCGAGGGCAAGGGCAAAGAAGGCGACCTGGCCCTGCTCGAGGAGCTGGCCCTGATCACCAAGGACGCTTCGCTCTGCGCC
>JADGNU010000345.1 GCA_017883305.1 Candidatus Aminicenantota bacterium
GTTGTGGGTGAGGGTGACGTAGCGGACCCCGAGGCGCTGGAAATCCCGGAGCAGCCTCAGGCTCCCCTCGATGGCGCCTCCGTTTTCGATGCCGAGGAGGATGGCCAGCTTCCCTCGCCGGTGGATCTCGGCGATCCCGTCCGCCGAAAAGGCCATGGACGCCAGATCCGGATATCGCTCCACCTGTTGGTAGACCTCGTCGATCATCTCCAGCACCTTGCGGGAGGGGTTTTTCAGATCCGAGCCGTTGGGCGAATAGGCGGCAAAGAAGGCGGCGCCGACTCCCCCCTCGCGCATGCGGATGAAATCGACGTCGCTGCGGTCCGATCGATGCCCGACGTCCAGCCCGCCCTCCAGCATCAGCATCGGCGTATCGTAGTGGGTGTCGACGACCACGGCGTCGTGATGGATCTTCAACGCCCGCTGCCAGAGCTCCGGGTCGATCTTTTCCTCGGCATGGACGCGGGCGTCGGGCAACAGGACCAGGAGCAGCATCCCCAACAGGGAGAGGATCGGTTTCATCGGCGGCGCCTCCTTCTTTTTTTCTCTATCCCATATAGCTCTTCCATAAAAATTCAATCTAGCGGGCATCGGCCGTTCTCGCGACATCGGCGCGCCGGAAGGCTCCGGCCGGGATGTCGGCGGAGGGGCGGAAGCACGGCGGCCTGCGGACCTTCGAGGCCTGCTCATAGGCATAGGCCAGCCGGATCAGGGTCGGCTCGCTCCAGGCCCCGGAGAAAAAGGAGATGCCGACGGGCAGTCCGTTGACGAATCCGGCCGGAACGGTGATGCTCGGATAGCCGGCCACGGCCGCCGGCGACGAGCTGCTGCCCGTGTTGCCGTCGCCGTTGACGAGATCGGTCGGATGGGCGGGGCCGCCGGTGATCGCCGCCAGCGCGTCGAGCCGGTGGGCCGAGATGGCCGCGTCGATCCCCTTCGTCCGCATCAGTTCCCGGTTCTTCTTCAAGGCTTCGGTGTAGGCCTTGTCGGTCAAGGGCCCTTTCCGGGCCGCCTTCTCGAGGATCTCCTGCCCGAAGTAGGACATCTCCCTCCCGGGGTTCCGGTTGTCGAAGGCGATCAGGTCCGCGACGCCGCGGATCCCGGCGTCCGGCCGCCCGGCGAGATAGGCGGCCAGGTCGGCCTTGAACTCATACAGGAGAACCTCCAGCTCCGAGGCGTCGGTCTTGCCGAGCGTCGGAATCTCGACCGGGTCGACGATTTCGGCCCCTCCCCGTTTCATCGCTTCGATGGCGCCGGCCAGGATGGGATCCAGCTTGCGGCTCAGGCCGAAACTGTCGGAGCGGACGATGCCGATCCGGGCGCCCCGGAGTCCTCCGGCGTCGAGGAAGGCGGCGTAATCCCCCCGGGGCATTTTTGCCGCGCTCTCCCCCGTCGCGGGATCGCGGGGGTCCGGGCCCGCCAGCGCGTAGAGCAGAAGGGCGGCGTCGGCGACCGTCCGCGCCATCGGGCCGGCGGTGTCCTGGGAGTGGGCGATGGGGATGATCCCGGCCCGGCTGACCAGCCCCACTGTCGGCTTGAGGCCGACGATGCCGCAGTACGATGAGGGCGAAACGATCGAGCCGTCGGTCTCCGTACCGACCGCGGCGGCCACCAGGCTCGCCGCCACGGCGACGGCCGACCCCGAGCTGGATCCGGACGGGTTGCGGTCGAGGGCATAGGGGTTCCGCGTCTGGCCGCCTCGCCCGCTCCAGCCGCTCGACGACCGGTTGCCGCGGAAATTGGCCCATTCGCTGAGGTTCGTCTTGCCGAGGATCACCGCCCCCGCCCGGCGGAGGCGCTCGACGACGAAGGCGTCCCGCAGGGGTTTCGAGCCGAGGAGCGCCAGCGAGCCGGCGGTCGTCTCCATCTTGTCGGCGGTGTCGATGTTGTCCTTGATCAGGATCGGGATCCCGTGGAGCGGTCCGCGCGGCCCTTTCTCGGCGCGCTCGCGGTCGAGGGCGCGGGCCGTCGCCAGGGCGTCGGGATTGATCTCGAGGACGGAGTTCAGGCCGGGCCCGGACTGGTCGAGCTCGCCGATGCGCTTCAGGTACAGGGCGACGATCTCCTCGCCGCTGCGCGCCCCGGTCGTCATCATCCGCTGCAGCTCTCCGATCGTCGCCTCCTCGAGCGGGAACGCCGCCTTTCGAAGATCGCGTCCATTGCGTTCGCCCGAACAGAAAGCCAGACACAGAACGATCACCGGGATCAACGCTCTTTTGTACATGTCGTCCCTCGAGGCGGTTCTAGCGGTCCAGCCGGTATATCCTTCTGAAGTTCCCCCCGAAAACCAGGTCCTGGTCCGCCTTCCCCAGCTTCAAGCGGCGGACCCCCTCCACGCCCAGGTCGGCGAGGGCAAAGGGGGCGTTGGAACCGAACACGACCTTCTCCGCCCCCACTTCGCGGACCGCGCGCTTGACCAGGATCGGTTCGGCCGCGGCCGGAATGGTGGTTCCCAGGTAGAGGTTCGGGTACTGCTTGGCGACCTCGAACGCCAGGTCCACGCTGTAGCGGTAGCCCATGTGCTCCATGATGATCGGCAGGCGGGGGTAGCGCTTGGCCATCTCGCCGATCTTATCGTAGAAGACCTTCGTCTGCGGATTCCAGTACTCTCCGCCGCTGTGGATGGTGACGGGCACGCCCAGGTCGTCCGCCGCCTTGACCAGGTCGTCCGATTCCGCCGAATGCTTCAATCCCTTGAAGCCCCATTCGGTCACCGTCATCCGGAATTCGTCCACCGCGGCCTGGCCGAGG
>JADGNU010000119.1 GCA_017883305.1 Candidatus Aminicenantota bacterium
TTTCAGGACCGGGGCCGCGGGCGCTCCCAACCTCCTCCTCATCACCCTGGATACGACCCGGGCCGATCACCTCGGCTGTTACGGCTTCGCCCAGGCCGCGACCCCCAACCTGGACCGTCTGGCCAGCGAGGGCGTCCGTTTCGCCCGCGTTTATGCGCCGGCCCCGCTGACCCTGCCGTCTCACAGCTCGATCATGACCGGCCTCTATCCGGCGACGCACGGGGTGCGCAACAACGGCCATGACCTCGCGCCGAAGTGGAGAACGCTGGCCGAGATCCTGAAGGGCCACGGCTTCGCCACGGCGGCCTTCGTATCGTCGTTTTCGGTCGATTCGAGGTTCGGCATCGGCCGGGGCTTCGATGTCTACGACGATACCTTCGACGTCCAGGCGCCCTTAAAAGGCGCCAACGCCGAGCGCCGGGCGGAACAGACCTTTGCCCGGTTCTCCCGATGGCTGGACAACAACGGCCGGAACAGGTTCTTTGCCTGGGTCCATTACTACGACCCACACCTGCCCTACGACCCCCCGTCGCCCTATCGGGAAGCATCGCCCGGACGTCCGTACGACGGGGAGATCGCCTATATGGATCATTATATCGGCGCCGTTCTTGAGGCGCTCGAGGCGAAAGGACTCCTCGACAACACTCTCGTCGTCATCGCCGGCGATCACGGCGAAGGCCTGGGGGACAAGGTGGAGACCGGCCACGGCATCTTTCTCTATGAAGAGACCCTCCGCGTGCCGCTCATTATCAGCGACCGCAAGACCTTTCCCCGTCCCCGGATCGTCGAGAGCGCCGTCCGGCTGGTGGACGTGGCCCCGACCATCCTGGAGACGCTCGGTCTCAAGACGGAGGCTTCGGGCATGGAAGGGCAGAGCCTCGTCCCCTGGATCAAGGGCAAGAACCGCTCCGATCTCGACAGCCTGGTGGAGACCTTCTACCCCCGGGAGAACTTCGGCTGGTCCGAGCTCGTCGGCATCGTCTCCGGGCCCTGGAAATACATCCAAGCGCCCCGGCCCGAGCTCTACGACCTGAAGAGCGACCCGCGGGAGACGGCCGATCTCGCGGCCTCGTCCCCGGACAAGGCCGGCGAGCTTCGAAAGAAGCTCGAAGAGGAGCTCCTTCGTCTGACCCCCTCGTCTGGCGCGACGGGCGGCCAGGCCGCGGCCAGGACCGACGACCGGGAGAGGCTCCGTTCCCTGGGCTACGTGAACTTCGCCCCGGCCAAACCGGGCGAGGAAGCCGCCGACCCGAAGGACAAGATCAGCCTGCTCAAGCTCGTCCAACGGGCCCAGGCCCTCGAAATCGAAGGGAAATTCGCCGACGCCGAACAGGCCGATCTCGAGATCGTGGCCGCTATCCCCGACTCGCCGGAAAGCTATGTCAACCTGGCCATCGTCCAAGCGAGGCAGAACGCCTTCGACCGGGCCCTGGCGACGTTGGGCCAGGGACTCGCCCGGATGCCCGATTCCGAAGTCCTCCTCGTCCGCCTCGGCCACACGTATCTGGTCAGCGGCAAGCCCCGCGAGGCCCTGGAGACGATGGAGAAGGTCCTGGCCTTGAATCCGCAGAGCGTTGACGCCCTGACCGTCTCTGCCGGCATTCTCGACGCGACGGGCCGCAAGGGCGAGGCCCGGACCTATTACGAACGCGCCCTGGCCGTCGAGCCCGAGAGCCGCCATCTCCGGATGAGCTATGCCGGGAACCTGGCTTCGACAGGCGCCCTCAAGGAGGCGATCGGCGTCTACGAAAGGCTGATCGTCGATTTCCCCGAAGAGCAGGCCTTTTACCAGTACGCCGGGATCGCCCATTCCTATCTCGGCGAATACGATCGGGCGATCATCCTCCTGCGCCAGGCCCTGGCCATCCGGCCGACCCCGGTCGGGTTCTTCAACCTGGCCGTGGCCTACGAGAAGAGGGGCGATCTCAAAGAAGCGGCCGAGGCGCTCCGCATGTACCTGCAGAACTCTCAGGGCGAGAGCGAGGCCAATATCAGCAAAGCCCGGGCCGAGCTCGAAAATCTGGAAAAAAAGATCGGCAAGACCCCGTCCTGATCACAAAGCCCCGATCCGCTTGAGGCCCGACCGCAGCGCCGCCCGGACCGCGACGATCTCGACCGGGACCGACGCCCCGCCGCGCCGGCCATGTCGTAAGAAGCTGAATATCAATCCGTTACGGGTATGCCGGTAGCCGAATTCGATCTCCGGATGGGCGAACACGAGGGTCATGATGGTCGCGGCCATCCTCGTCAACGGCGGCCTGTCCACGTGGGAGTACAGGAGACGGGCGATGACGCGCGTGCCGCCTCCCGGCGCTGAGGTGAGCTTCAGCCCCCCGCCGCAGAGCTCGACCGTCTGGGCCAGAAGGGGCAGACCCAGGCCCGTCCGCTTGTGCCCGGTCGTGAAAAAGGGGTCGAGGGCCCGCGCCTTTTCCTCGTCCGACATGCCCCGGCCGTTGTCGGTCACCCGAAACGTCAGCACGTCCCTCCGCTCGTTCTCGTTGACCGCGATGCGAACCCGCGTTGCCCCCGCAGTGACGGCGTTCTCGGCGATGTCGAGGATGTGGAGCGAGAGGTCCTCCATCATGGCAGGATGACCCTCCGTCCGTCCTGGCCCGCCAGGGCCTTGCGGATCTCTTCGAGCCCGGGGCCTTCGACGAGGAAATCCGTCGTTGCGGTTCCGATCTCCTCCGGCTTGTGGGCGTCGGAGAAGCGGACGACGGGCAGATCGTCGAACGGCCCGAAGGCCTTGCGGGCTTCATCCGGGCTGTGCCGCGGCGAGACCTCGACGGCCTCGAGCGGGAGGCCGGGCGGAATGAAGCCGAGCTGGGAGATGATGCTGAACGACTCCCGGTCGACGTGACAGGCGATGGCCAGACCGCCGTATCGGTGGATGAGGGCGACCGCGTCCTGGACGGAGAAAAGGGTCGCCCCAAAAAGGCAGTGGGGACAGAAACCGGTGACGAAGTCCTCCGCGTCGACGATGACCTGGTCGTCGACGAATTTCATCTTCGCAGGAAGGTCAGGCAGGTTCTCATAGACCTCCGTCTGAAAAGGCCCGAGGGCCGTCCCCGCCTCGAAGAGGCCGAGAACGTGAACTTCCTCGGCGGTCGTCATCTCGATGCCGGCCAGGACGGCCAGCCCCGTTCCCCCGGCCGCCTCGATGACGGCCGCCGTGTTTTCCGTCGTGTTGTGATCGGTCACGGCGATGAGATCGAGACCGGCCTCGCGGGCCCGGCAGACCACGGCGCGCGGCGACATCGTCAGCTCACCGCACGGAGAGAGGCAAGTATGGATATGGAGGTCGGCCCGGAGACGCCGGAGGGCCATCAACTTCCCTTGAGGCCCAGCCCGTACAGCCTTCCGGAGATATCGAACGCCCCGAGCCGCGCGCCGAGGAGAGCGATCTTCTCACGGGCCGCCTGCTCCAGTGTTTCCGGGGCCGGCTCCCGGCCGTTGACCAGGACGATCCCGGCCAGGTCCTTGAGGACGGCGACGGCGACGATGTTCGGATGGACCTGCATGGTCACCCAGAGGTCGCCCTTGCGGCCGTGGCCGATGACGTCTGAGAGGAGGTCGCTCGCATATCCGCCGAGGACGGGCGTGTCGAGCGGCACCCCGCTCGTGAAGACCTTGAGGTCGAGGCAGGCCGCGAGTTCGCTGAGTGTCATCGCTTCTCCTTTGGGGCCGTCTTGACGAACGGACAGTCCTCGAGGCGGGCGTACCCGCGGACGATGTCGTCGGCCAGGGTCCGGCAATCCGGCGCCCCGCATACGCCGCAGTCCTTCAAGGGCAGTTCGGCGACCAGCTCTTCGCGGAGTTTGGCCTTGTCGATCGCCCTGGCCGGATCGTGGTCCAAGGGACGCGGTTCCGTGGGCGTCACGGGATGGTCGAACGACAGGAAGTTCTTGTGATAAAGCCGGCTGACGTCCTTTTGGTCGACGACGGCGTGCTCGCCGGCGGCGGCGACGAGTTCGAGGATCCGGCTCTTGGCCAAGAACCGGTTCTCTACGCCGAGCGGTCCGCCCACGCAGCCGTCGGGGCAAACCGTGCACTCGAGCAGGTCGATGTCCTGGAGGAGTCCGCCCTCGACCTCATCCAGGACCCGCATGGTGTCCCGGATGCCCGAGACGGCCACGGCCCGGTGGCTCTTGAGGCCGCGTGTCTCGCCGCCGGAGAGCGGCCAGCCCATGCCGATGCCGCTGAAGAGCGTTTCCGGGAAGAGG
This sequence comes from Candidatus Aminicenantota bacterium, assembly GCA_017883305.1. Taxonomy (GTDB): domain Bacteria; phylum Acidobacteriota; class Aminicenantia; order Aminicenantales; family Saccharicenantaceae; genus RBG-16-66-30. The sequence continues at coordinate 4,224 of JADGNU010000119.1, forward strand.
TGCCGCATCATGGCGTCCTCATCGCTCTTGCGCAGGGCCTTGAGGATCTGCGGAAAGATGTCCCGGATGGAAATGGCCCCGTCCAGGTAGGATTTGGCCAGGGTCGCTGGGCTGTTGATGGACACGATCTTGGCCGGGCAGGGGGTGATGTGGATGATGCCGATCTTCTCGGCCGGTATCCCCAGCGCCTTGGGCAGGATGGTCCGCAGGATCTTGGCCGCGATCTCCCGCGGCGGCTCGATCGGCAGGATCTGGCCGCACAGGGACGGGTAGCGGCGCTGAATGATGCGGACGACGACAGGACAGGTTGCCGTGATGTACGGCCGGGGCCGGGGGTGCTCGTTGAGATACTCTTCGGTCGCCGCGCAGTTGAGCTCGCAGATCGAGCTGAGGTCGTAGACCTCGTCGAACCCGACGCGGCGCAGGGCCGAGAGGATCTCATTGGGAACGACGGTCGGACCGAACTGGCCGTAGATCACGGTCGAAGGGATGGCCACCTTGTAGTCGAAAGCGTCGAGCGAGGCGAACGAGGTCGTGTGGGAATGGACGGCCTCGTGGGGGCAGACGCGAAGGCACTCGGCGCAGTCGATGCAGAGCTGGTCGATGATGCGGGCCTTGCCGTCACCGACCCGGATGGCCCGGGTCGGGCAGGCCGACATGCAGTGGACGCAGCCGATGCACTTGTCCTTGGTGATATGGATGGCATGGAAATTCTTGTCGTTCATGGCTTTCCGTGTCCGTTCGTGCGGATGGTGATCTCGAGGCGCGTCCCCCGGCCCACCTCCGAGTCGATGGCGAAGACGTCGGCATTTCTTTTGATGTTCGGCAGGCCCATGCCGGCACCGAACCCGAGCTCTCTCATCTCCGCCGTGGCCGTCGAATAGCCTTCGGTCAAGGCCAGCTCCACGTCGGGGATGCCGGGGCCGCGGTCGTCGATGATGAGGTGGATTTCCTTGGGGGAGACGGTCAGGTCCATCCGGGCTTCCCGAGCGTACATGATGACGTTCATCTCCGCCTCGTACGCGACGATGGCCGCGCGGCGTACGGTCGTCGTGTCGATCCCGAGATCCTTCAAGAGCTCCTTGATCTCGCAGGCCGCGGTTCCCGCCTTGGCAAAGTCCCCTCCTTTGACGGGGAACTCCCGGCGGAAGGTGGACTCAGCGACGGACATGGCCTCCATCCTCGACCCGCCCGGCCATCCGCGAGCAGGCTTCGAACATCGTCATTTTCGTCGCCACGAGCGGGAGATTCTTCGTCCGGGCCTCGGCGACCACGTCCGGGGCCGGGCGCTTGCCGTGGACGAAGACCACCCCGGCGAGATCGGCCACGGAGCAGGTGCAGATGACATGGAAATTGGCCAGTCCCGTCAGGAGAAGGGAGCCGGGTTCGGCGGAGGTCAGGACATCGCTCATGAGGTCGGAGGCGAAGACGGCCCGGAAGGCCGCTTCGGGAGCGGTCGTCGGGGTGAGGAGCTCTCCGTCAAGAAGGGCCAAGACGTCCTTGAGAGCGATCATCGGGACCTCCCGCCGTATCGGAGTCCGAGCGGACTTTCATTATATAGGGAAGGGTGGATAAAACAAAACGGGGAGCGGGTCGCCCCGCCCCCCGCAAGAGGTCATTCCTTATTCGAAGAGCCTTACTTCGCCTTGAGGATCTTCTGGACCTCGGCCTTGTCGACATCCGTGATGAACGGGATGCCGCTGATGTCGGCCGCTTCCTTGGTGAGGGAGGCGATGTCGTCGCGGGTGATGTAGCCCAGGTTGAACTTGCGCTCGCCGGCCATCATCTGACGAAGGCCCTGGCTCAGCCGCTTGAAGTAGGTGTAGACGCCGATGGCCCCGGTCGGCAGTTCCTCGAACCGGTCGCCGAACCGCCGGCGCAGCTCGGGGGCGGTGACGAAGATCTCGTCCTTGCTGTTGCCGAAGCGCTCGACGTAGACGGGGACCTGGCCGTCGTTGATGCGGCCGCCGATGGTCTTCCCGACCATGGCCGCCGCCAGGGGCGAGCGGGCCATGCCGACGGCCTTGACGTAGGGCGCGCCGAGGGACAGGGCCTTGAAGATCTGGTCCTCGAAGGTGATGCCGCCGGCGAAGGCCAGGTCGGGCACGAACTCGCCCTGCTTGGCCAGCTGGTGGGCGAATCTCCAGGTTAGGGACCAGATCTCGACGGCCGGGATGCCCCATTCATTCATCATCCGCCAGGGGCTCATGCCCGTGCCTCCGCCGGCACCGTCGACGGTCAGGAGGTCGAGCTTGGCCTTGGACGCGTACTTGACCGCCCGGGCCAGGTCGGCCGGCCGGTAGGCGCCCGTCTTGAGAAAGACGTGCTTGGCGCCGAGCTTGCGCAGCTCCTTGACGCGCTTCATGAAGCTATCCTCCTCGACCATGCCCAGGCGGGAGTGGCGCTCGAACTCCTTGAAGCTGCCCTTTTCGAAGGCGGCGATGACGTTGGGGTCCTCGGGATCGGGCAGGACGATGTAGCCTTTCTTCTTCAGGGCTTGGGCCTTCTTGACGGTCTTGATCTTGACCTCGCCGCCGATGTCTTTGGCCCCCTGGCCCCACTTGAGCTCGACGGTTTCGATGCCCAGCTTCTCGATGGCGTATTCCTGGGTGCCGAGCCGCGTGTCCTCGACGTTGGACTGGACGACGACGTCGCCGTAGCCGTCCTGCCAGTCGCGGAAGGACTTAACGCGGAACTCCATGTCCGGCGAGCGGACGACCCGGCCGTTCTTGAGCTCCGTCTTGTCGTCCATCCCGCAGACGTTCTCGCCGATCGTCAGGATGGTCCCGGCGATGGCCGCGCCGCCGCCGAGGCCCGCCCAGTTCTGCAGGGCGACATTGGTCGAGCCCATGCCGGCGATGATGAAGGGCACCTTGAGCTTGATGTCCTTCTTGACGCCGATCTTCGTCTCGATACTGACCTTCTCGAAGGTCGCCTTGTCGCTGTCGGCCTCGACGCCGTAGGCCCCTTTGGCCGTGCCCATGATGCTGAAGTGGGACAGGTCGACCGGGTAGTCTTTTTCGCAGCCCGCCGTGATGATGCCGAAGGGCTGGGGATAGAGCACCTCGGCCCCGCGGTAGGCGGATTTCCCGATCTCGCACATCCCGATGCAGCCGTCGACGCAGGTCACGCACATGCCGCTAAAGGGGCTGACCGACCCCTCCGTCCTGTTCTTGGTCAGGGTGGCGGCGCTTCTGTTGAGTTTCGTCAGACTCGGCATGAAATTACCTCCTCGTTATCCTTTGTTATTCTTTGGGTTCATGTTTCAAACCCGGTCAAGTCTTTTCCCGGACGCAGGTGCCGCAGCGGCCCGCGTCGTACATCCAGCATTGCAGATCATCGTAGTGGTCCAGGCACGACGGCTCCATCGTCAGGCAGCCGTTGCAGAGGACCGTTTCCGCATTGGGGCCCTGGCAGCGCAGCTGGCAGGCCGGGCAGATGTAGAGACAAGCGCCGCAGGTCCGGCACTCCTCCGAGCGCATGTCGAAAGGGGTCGAGATCTTCCTCTTATGTCCTCTCTGCTGGAAGCCGATGGCCCGGGCGTCCATCTGCTCGGCGCAGATCCGCGTGCACAGCCCGCAGAGGACGCATTCCTCGTTGCGGGGCGTGAAGCGGACCTGCGTCACCCCGAACTGGGAGGCCATGTCCTGAAGGACCTTGGACCCCGGGGCCATGGCCAGCATCAGCTCGATCATCATCCGCCGCGACGCCCAGACTCTCTTCGTGTCCGTCCGGACGACGAGCCCCTCCTCGGCGGGATAGGTGCAGGAGGAGACGAGCTTGCTTTTCAGGCCCTCGCCGATCTCGACGATGCAGAGGCGGCAGCCGCCGAAGGGAGTCAGCCCCTCATTGTGGCAGAGGGTCGGGATCTCGAGGCCGTAGAACTTGGCTGCGTCGAGGAGGGTCGATCCCTCTTCGACCTTGACTTCCAAACCGTTCATTCGAAAGGTGATCATGGTCCCTCTCAGATAATCTGGATGGCCTCTTCGCGCTGCTCCTCGATGGCCTCGAACTTGCAGGCCTCTTTGCAGGCCCCGCACTTGATGCACTTCGTCTGGTCGATGAGGTGGATGTCCTTGAGCGTGCCCTTGATGCAATCGTTCGGGCAGGCCTTCTTGCAGGATTGGCAGCCGGTGCACTTCTCGGCCAGGACGACGTAGCGGATGAGGCTCTTGCAGACGCCGGCCGGGCACCTCTTGTCGAGGATATGGGCGTCGTATTCG
>JADGNU010000346.1 GCA_017883305.1 Candidatus Aminicenantota bacterium
CGGGCCCAAGCGCTGACCGGCGCCCCGGCGCGTCTCCTGCAGCTGGAAGCCGGGGCTGCGTAGGGGAGGAAGAGCCGGCCGGCATATGCTAACATGGAACGAGGATATATTGTGAACCGCCTGGCCCGGGAGAGGAGCCCGTACCTCCTCCAGCACGCCCATGATCCCGTGGATTGGTATCCATGGGGACCGGAGGCGTTCGAACGGGCCCGGAGCGAGGACAAGCCGGTCTTCCTGTCCATCGGCTATTCGACCTGCCACTGGTGCCACGTCATGGAACAGGAATCCTTCGCCGACGAAGAGACAGCGCGGCTGATCAATGCGCACTTCGTCGCCGTCAAGGTCGACCGCGAAGAGCGGCCGGACCTCGATCATCACTACATGGCCGTCTGCGAGTCGCTCACCGGCGCGGGCGGCTGGCCGCTGACCATCATGATGACCCCCGACCGGCAGCCGTTCTTCGCCGGGACCTATTACCCGAAGTCCCGCCGTTGGGGACGGCCGGGTCTGCTCGAGCTCCTTCCCGCGATCGGCGAGGCCTGGCGGACGAAGCGGCCGGAGATCCTTCGGTCGGCCGGGGAGGTGTCCGCCGCGATCGAACGCGGCACGATCAAGCTCCGGCGCCAGCGCGGCGACAAGCTGACCGCGGCGACCTTGGACGAGGCCTTCCACGAGCTGGCGACGGATTTCGACAGAACCCGGGGCGGTTTCGGCGGCGCCCCCAAGTTCCCCCTGGCCCACCACATCGGCTTTCTGCTGAGATATTGGCAGAGGACCGGCAACGGCGAGGCCCTGGGCATGGCCGGAAAGACCCTCAAGGCCATGCGCCGCGGCGGCATCTTCGACCACCTCGGCTTCGGCTTCCATCGCTATTCGACCGACGCCGATTGGCTCGTCCCCCATTTCGAAAAGATGCTCTACGACCAGGCCCTCCTGGCCGAGGTCTACGCCCAAGCCTTCGCGGCGACCGGCCGGAACGAGTTCAGACGCACGGCGGCCGAGGTCGCGGATTACGTCCTGAGGGACCTCGCCTCCCCGGCGGGCGGCTTCTCGACCGCCGAGGACGCCGACAGCGAAGGCGAAGAGGGCAAGTTCTATCTCTGGACGCGGAGCGAGTTCGAGCGGGTGTTGGGCCCCGAAGAGGCGGGGCTCGCGGCCCTGGCCTTCGGGATCGGCGAGGCCGGACACGTCGGCGGAACGGGGGGCCCGGACGACGGTTCCTATGTCCTTCACGAGGGCCGGCTTCCGGACCGGCCCGTTCTCCAGGCCGGGCCCGCCCTCGATGCGGCCGAAGCCCGGATCGAATCGATCCGCCGAAAGCTCCTGAGCGCCCGTGACGAGAGACCGCGGCCGTTCAAGGACACGAAGATGCTAACCGATTGGAACGGCCTGATGATCGCGGCCCTGGCCGCCGTCTACCGGGTCACGGGCGAAGACAAGTATCTTCGCGCCGCAACGGGCGCGGCGGACTTCGTGCTGGACAAAATGCGCGACCGGGACGGCCGTCTGCTCCATGTCTTCTCGGACGGAGAGGCCCGGATCCCCGCCTTCCTCGGCGATTACGCCTTCCTCGTCAAGGGCCTGACGGCCCTCTACGAGGCGGGATACGAACCCCGTCATCTCGAGAAAGCTCTCGATCTCGTGGACGCCGCGATCCGTCTCTTTTGGGACAAGGATGAGGGCGGCTTCTTCTTCAGTGCCGAGGTCGAGGCGGGGTCCAAGCGCAAGGACATTTACGATGGGGCCGTGCCTTCGGGCAATTCGGTCATGTTCATGGATCTCGTCCGCCTGGCCCGTCTCACCGGACGGAGGGATCTCGAAGAGCGCGCTTCCCGAGTGGCCAGGGCCTTCACGCCGGAGATCCTGGGACATCCCCGCATGTACACGGAATTCCTCTGCGGGCTGGACTATGCGCTCGGCCCGTCGCGGGAGGTCGTGATCGTCGGGAGATCGGATGCCGTGGAAACGCGCCAGCTCCTCGACGCCTTGAGAGGGACCTGCGTCTGGGACACGGCCGGCCTTTTCAAGCCGGCGGACAAGCCCGAGTCGGCCGCGGCGATCGAACGCCTGGCCCCGTATACCAAAGACATGGACGCAGGCGGCGGACCCGCCGCCGCCTACGTCTGTTCGGGAGGAGCCTGTCTTCGGCCGGTTTCATCGCCGGCCGGGCTCGCCGAAGCCCTGAAAAAGAACCCGAACGTCACTTGAGAACGACGTCGCACTCCCCGGTGAGGGCGGGGTTCTTGAGGTCCCGGACCTTGATCGTCAGCTTGTCGCCCTTGGCAAACCCCGGGTTCTTAAAATAGATGGGCGTCATGAAGCCGTTGAGGGCGATCATGTGCCCTTCTTTGATGGCCAGGGTCGACTGGAGCGTGAGCGGGGGGAAGAAGTTGGCCTGCTCGGGAAAGTCGTAGAGCCTGACCCAAGAAGCAATGATGCCCTCCTTGCCGAGGCGGCGATAAAAATTGAGGTCCCGGATCTCGCCCCCGTAGTTTTCCCTCAGGTCCGCCAGAGTGGGCATGTGGTATTCCTGGCCTTTGTAGACCATGACCACGTCTTTCGTAGCGACCGTGATGGCCGTGTCCTTATCCCTGGCCCCCATGAAGAGAACGAACATGGCGTACGGGTTGTTGATCGATTGGCCGACCAACTGGGCATCGACGGCCATGAGGATGGGGCCCGATTCGTTGGCGAACGCGCCCATGCCGAGGTCCTTGGTCTGCGGATAGGC
>JADGNU010000120.1 GCA_017883305.1 Candidatus Aminicenantota bacterium
AAATAGAAGACCGACAGCAAGACCGCGGCCAGGATGGGCCCGGCCGTGGAGACAGGGAAGACGACGGGCTCCCGCAGCTTGGCCAGGGCTCGCAGCGTGAAGAAGTTGCCGGCGACGCTCCCGATCGCGGCCAGCGCGCCATAGGTGAAGAGGCCGCGGGCAGGTTTCTCTCGCTTGACCAGAAGAAAGAGCCACAGCGCCACGGCCCCGGCGGAAAAGGTCAGGAAAAGAAAGAACCAGAGGTTGATCGCGCCGAGCCGGGCCGCAGCAGCCTGGGAGAGCTGAGGGATCCCCGTGAGAACGAACGCGGTTCCGATCAGGGCCAGCCATTTCAGCCAGGCGGCCTTGGCCTGTCCCTTCGTGCCGGCCGCGGAGACTGAGATCAGGACGACGCCGAAGACGATCAGCAGGATGGCGGCTGCGGTCGACCGGTCGAACGGCGAGGCCCAGACGATGATCGAGAAGACGACGGGAATGAGGAACGACATCGTGTAGATGGAGATGGTCAGGGCGTAGGGCCCGGCCTTGAGGGCGCTCAGGAAGAAGAAGTAGGCCACGGCTCCGCCGATCCCGCCCCCGACGGCGAGGAGGACGACGGGCGCCGAAACGAAAAGCGGCCCGCCCGAAACGACAAGGACGGCCAGGCAGAGGACGGCCGCGGCCGCGAAAAGCGCCGCGGTCAGGGCGGGGGAGGAATGGCCCTTGAGACTGCCGAGCTTCATGACGAAGTTCATGGCCACGAAACCGGCCACGACCAGACCGAGATAGATCCAACCCATGGGTCTCTCCTCTTGTCCTCAGATCGACCGGAGGGCCTTCCGGGCCGCCGCCAGGAACGTCCGCTCGACGCCGGCCTCGAACGGAAAGAGCTGGTAGAACATCGGCGCGCAATAACAGGCATAGTCGGCCCTGTCGCGGAAATCCCTGTCGGTCGGGATGTAGCCGATATTGCCGTTGGCATAGCCGATGGGGACGAGCGGGGCCTCCGTTTTCTGGAGCTTGAGTCCGATCTCGCTGAAGAACTCGCCGGGCAGGGCGATGAGCTTCAGCCCGCCGACGGCGAGCGCCTGAACAGGGACACTTCGGATCTCCGGGGACTGGCGCAGGACCGGGGCGGCGGCCAGGGCCCGCTTGCGCCAATCCCGGGCGAAGCGCGCGGCCCCGGGGAATTGCGAATACGTCTCTTCGAACGACTCGGCTTCCCGCTCGATCGTCCGCTTGTCGTAAACGGTGAGAGGGATGTCGATCCGGAGTTCGGACGCGGCCAGGCGCGGCTCCGGCTGCGGGACGGCGTACCTCTCGGCCCGGACAAGCCGCCGCCGGACGAGATCGGCGATGTCGAAAAGATCGTCGGACGTTCCCTCGCCCCAGCGGTTCATTTGGATGACCGGGTCGATATCGCCGCAGAACCCCTGGAAAAAGACGGCCCGATGGCCGGTCCGCTCGATCTCGCGGACGACAGCGCCCGGCCAATCGGCGGACACGTGGCTTTTGCGGCCGAAGACGACGGCGTGGCAGGCGTAGCTCAGGAGATAGAGCTTGCGGTCGGGCGTCCGGAAGATCGCGGCCTTGAGGACCGGGTCGATGCCGCTGAAATCCTTCTTCCGGCGGTTGTATCCCAGAGGCTCGACGGCCTCCAAGGCGTACGAGAATTCCGCCGGCCGGGGAGCGGAGACGGCTTCGGCGGCCGCTTCAAGGATCAGCGCGCGCAAGCGGCGCATGTAAGCGGGGTCGATGTCCCCGAGGCCCGGCATCGGCTGGGTGGCCGGCCCGCAATGCGTATGCGTCGCGGCCAGGAGAACCGCCTCACGAGGCAGTCCGTGGGCGGCGGCGATCCGGCCTCGGATCGCGTCCGCGTCGCCGATAGTGAAGCCGATGACGTCGCAGCCGATGAGAAGAAGGGAGCGATCGCCCGACTTGAGATGGACGGCCCGGCACTTGAGATCGTCGAGAACGGACGCGGCCTTGCGGTCGAGATAAAACCCGTAGCCGGCCAGATCGACGCCGAGGGGCGGGGTGACGACCCGTTCCCCATAGCCGACGGTAAGCCCGCTCATGGGGTCCTCCCTTCATTCGGACGCGCCGGTCCCGGCGCGGCGAGCATGTCTTTGGCCCGGGCGATGTGCGCGGCCAGCGTCTTTTTTGTCTCGGCATAGCGGTTTGGGAATTCCTGGTCGAGCCGCGCCGCGACGCTCTCGACACGGCCGACGAGCCGCCCCGCGAGCTCCCGTCCGCCGGGCTCTTTGAGCAGCGCGGCGATCTTCTCGAGGACGCAATTATAGCCCGTCATCGTCCTGCCGCTGATGAGGTTGCCCGGATAGAGCTCGACCAGGTCCTTGAGCACGGCCCTCCGGGCGGGTGTGTCGGCCAGCTCGAAAATGGACTGACCGATCGAGCGGGCCGGGTCGTAGGCCCGAGGATTCCAGGCGTAGTCCGCGCACGTCAGCAGCGGGATGCGGTTGATCTCGTTCTGCGGCGCGAGGGGGTTGCCCATGTAGCCGTAGGCGACCTCATCGAGGTCCGGGTCGCGGCCGACGACCGGGCCGAGGTGGAGCGCCCCGGAGCGGTCGTTGACCGGGTAGTTGTCCCAGATGACGATGCGGTGGCCGACGGTCTTGCGGAAGGACTCAGCCGCCTGGCGGGTGATGCGCGTCGTTACAACGGCGTCGCCGGTCCAGAAGACGAAGATGTCCTTGTCGAGGACCTGCCCGAGAGCCTCCATGTAGAGCCTGGCCTCGCCTTGGTCGGCCGGCCCCCAGTAATAGACCGGGCAGAAGATAAGTTCGGCCGCCGGGTCCTTCTCGCGGAGCCGTCCGAGGAGCCGGTTGGCCAGACCGGCGTGGGCGGTGCCGAGCGCGGCAATGTCCCTGCCCTTGACGTCGATATCGTCGTAGCTCAGGCTGAACCAGCGCACGCCCAGGGCTTGGACAGAGGCGTAGTTCCGCCACATGTCCGCAAAGTCCGCATCACTGTCGGTATGCAGGGGCCGGTCGCTGAAGAGCGCCGGGTGGAAGGAAAAGCAGTATGTGATGCCGGCGTCGCGGCAGGCGGCGGCGACCTTGCCGATCCCGTCCAGGGTCGCCTGTGGCAGCGGCTCCCACCAGCGGTTGACGAGTTTCACCGGGTCGGTGAAGGCGCTGAGATAGCAGCTCATCAGGAAATTCATCTTGTAGCGGGCGAGATAGGGGATCTCGGCCAGATACTGGTCCCATGTCCAGGCCCAGCCTTTCGTGCCGCGGAGGATGAATCCCGGCTCTTTCCTGCCGGCGGGAAGCGGCGTCGGGAAGGGGGACCGTTCCGCCGGAACGGTCACGCGGAACGAGGGTGTCAGAGGATCGGGCCGGTCCCGGGCGCAGCCAGAAGGGAAGAGCAGGACGACCGACAGCGCGAGCGCCGCGGCTGAGCCGGGCTTTCTCAGGATGGACTCTCTCACCTTGTCACTCCCTGCTCCGGAGATCATATCATGGCGGCGACGGGCCCGCTCAACGGTATTTCAGGTAAACACGGGGGTCGAGACCCGTGCCCGAAGGAAGGCGCCACATGAAGTCGGGGTCGATGCGGGGCTCGTCGTTGCGGTGCGCTTCCATCAAGGAGATTTTCTTGTGGATGAGCTCGGGCAGGTTCGTCCCGTACATGTTGAAGGTCTCGCCCGTCGGCTCGATGGGCATGAAGCGCGTTTTCGAGGACTCGAAAAGGGCCGCCAGGTCCCGGGCGTTGGCGATCTCGTCGTCGACCATCTCCCGGACCATGGCCCGGCGCCTTTCCTTTTCGGCCGGATCCGCGGCCTCGATGAAGCCGTGGACTCCCGCGACCCAAACGGCCGTGTTGCGCAGGGTCCGGAAATAGGAGCGCAGGGCCCGAAGCCGGTCGAGCTGGTCGACGAGGACCGACCGGGTACCGCCTGTCTCCCGGCCGGCGGCGCCGCCAAGAACGCCGATCGCTTCATCCAGAGGCTTCCACGTCGCCCGGTCGGCCTGGGCCACGGCCGCGTCGGCCTGCTCGCGGGTCATCAGGGTCCAGAGGATGTCCGTCCCGAGGTCGACGAGGTTGGGATTGTTGAAGGTCACGGTCATGTATTTCTCGTAATAGGCCCGCTCGGCCTCGGGGATCTTTTCGATGTCGGGCGCGAACGGCCGGACGAGGAGCCTGTACCAGGGGAACCCCCAGTTGTTGTCGCCGTAGAGCATGATCGGGGGGAAACCGCGGACCGCGGCGTCGCAGAGCCGCCAGGCCTTGACAAGAGCCGGGGCGCCTTCGTTCCCGACGAGCCGGACGGCGGCGGCCGTGACCACGGTGTCGATGTCCGAATCGGGGTCGAAGTTGAGCGCCCGCAAAACATCCCTGTTGACGTCGTAAGGCGCGAGCGGGGCCGGGTCGACCGTGACCTGGGCCTTGTCGAATCCGGACGCCTGGAGTCCGCGGACCTCGTCGGCGGCGAGCCATGGAGAGGGGATGCCCAGGAGGAAGTTGTTCTGCAGGCGCGTCGTCGTGAAGATCTCGCTCCCCCTTGCCGCCAGGGCTTTGAGCCTGCGGCCTCGGGGCGAGTCGTCGAGCTCCTTGGGCGCGACCCAGAGGTCGAGCCCCTCGGTGAGGCCGTCGAGGATGAACCCCTCCTCGTTCGAGAAGGAGAAGAGATTGAAGAGGAGGCGGAAATCGGGCCGGGTCTCCGCGGCAGCATCGCGGAGCGTCCGGAAGTAGCGCAGGACGTTCTCCGCGGCGGCCTTAGCGATGGCCTCGTGGGACTTCCACTCGCGGACGAGATAAGCCCCGCCGTTGCGTCCGGCGTAGAGGCTGGCCGTGTACTCGAACCCCGAGCCGCTGTCGTTCGTCCAGAGGTAGATGTAGCCGAGCTCGGGCACTTCCCGCATCAGCCCCCGCATGAGCTCGGCATAGTGCCAGCGCACGGCGGGATGGGACAGCGTCAGCGTGAAGCGGGGGCGGTAGCTCCGGAATGGGTGGTCGACCCGGGCCCCGCGAAGATAGGGGTATTTTTCGAGAACGGAATCGGGGACCGAGCGCGGCGAGCTGATGTTGAGGCCCGGCGTCAGTCCGTATTTTACGGCCAGCCGGGCGTTCTCCTTGAGCAGGGCCAGGTTGGCCGCGAGGTACTCCGGCGAGTACGCTCCGGCGTTGAGCGGCGTCTCGACGAACTGATCGAGGTCGGGGCTGAAATAATAGAAGCGATAGTAGATCTCGCCGGGCGGGCCCTGTTCGGCTGGCATGTCCTTGGCCAGGGCGTTGACGGGAACGTGACTGAACCCGAGACGGGCCAGCTCGCGGACCGAGGCCTCAGCATCGTATCCGGCGGCGACCCGCTTGGGGTTGGCCAGGTAGTTGTCGCCGCCTTCGAGGCGCGAAAAGCGGGGGACGACCACCCGGCCGGTCTCGAATCCGGCCGCCGCGAGGGGCAGCCAGTCGTCCTTGAGCAGGGCGTAGAGAGCGTAGAGGAGGTGCGGGGCGGAGGCCGAAAGCTCGCCCGAGCCGTCCGGACCGAGCTTCAAGAACATCCAGCTTTTTCCGCCGGCTCGCCGCAGCGCCTCGGGCGCGGGCCCGGCCGCGAGCTTTTCGTCGGCCACGGCGATGCGGAAAACGCCGCTCCCCTCGGCCCGGCTCTGTCCGAAGGCTTTGATCTCCGCCCGCGGGACAAGGCCGCGCCGCATTTCCTCGGCGACGGTCCTGTCGACGGGACGGCCGGTCTCGGGGATGGCCAGGACCCGGACTCTTTTCAAGGCGTCGGCCATCGTCGGTTCCGTTCCGGCGGAGAGGCCTTGACTCAGGAGGGCACCCCAGATGCCCAAAACTCCCAGGATGGTGAGGATTCTTGGCATGGGCGCCTCCTTTCCAGGGTATCCGTCGGGGGCCGCAACGGCCGAGAGACCATTCTAGGAGATTCCTCCGAGGCGACGCAATGAGAAAATCCGGGGGCTTCGTTCGTCGCTTAGATGAGAGCACGGAACCGGCTCGGACCAAACCGCATGACCTATCAATTCCTGTCCCGGATCGCCGAGGTCATCTTCGACCATATCGCCGCGGATCAAGCCGTCTTTCGCGCTTTCGACGCCAAGGGGGAGCCGTTCTTCGAGGCGGCGAAGGGGGTCGAGGAGGTGCCGGGGACGGCCGCAGCCGGGAAGGAGATCGGAGAGGTCCTCGCCGGCCGCGCCCTCGAGATCGGCCGGCCGGTCCTCGTCAGGGACCTGCGGCAGGACCCGCTCTTCGCCGACCTCGAGATCGACGGGAACGGGCATCGTCCCCGGAGTGTCCTCTCCTATCCCTGGTCTCTGGGCGGCCGCCCGGCGGGCCTCGTCTTTCTGGCCAGGAACGCCGACGGGCGGCCCTTCGACACGGACAACATGGAGTTCCTGACCCTGGCCCTGGCGCCCGCCATCTACCTCCTGAGGAAGAACGGCGGCGCGAGCCCTGCCGAGCCGGAACCTCGAGGGACGGACGCCCCCGCCCCCAGCGCTTTCATGGGCGAGGCACCCTCGGCCCGGCGCGTCCGGGTCATGATCGAAAGGGTCCGCGACACGGACGCCCCGGTCTTCATCGCCGGGGAGAGCGGCACGGGCAAGGAACTGGCGGCGAAGACCATCCATGAGACGGGCCGGCGTCGTGGCGGACCGTTCGTGGCCATCAATTGCGCCGCCATCCCGGAGGCGCTTCTCGAAAGCGAGCTCTTCGGTCACGCCCGGGGCTCCTTCACCGGCGCCTTTCGGGACAAGACCGGTCTCGTCGAAGAAGCCTCGGGCGGCACCTTCTTCCTCGACGAGATCGGCGACCTGCCGTTGGCCCTTCAATCGAAGCTCCTCCGCGTCCTCGAGGAGAGGAAGGTCCGCCGGGTCGGGGAGAACCGCCCGCGGTCCGTGGACGTCCGCTTCGTCAGCGCCACGAACAAGGACCTGGATCACGAGGTCGAACGGGGACGTTTCCGTCAGGACCTCTACTACCGGCTGAAGATCATCGCCATCGACCTGCCGCCCCTCCGTGCGCGGCCGGACGACGCGCTCCTCCTGCTCAACCATTTCCTGGACGAGTTCTCGCGGACGATGGACCGGCCGCGGCCGTTCGTCTCGCCGGTCGCTCTGGAGCTGTTGCTCCACTATCCCTGGCCCGGCAATGTCCGCGAGCTCCAGAACGAGGTCCAGCGCTGTTTGATCATGGCCGGCGGCGGCCCGCTCATCCTCGAAGACCACCTTTCGCCCAAGATCAACCCCGCCGGGGAGACCTACTCGCGAGTGTCGCACCGGTTCGCGGAAGCCAAGGCAGATTTCGAGCGGCGCTTCCTGAGGGAGGCTCTCGTCCGCTGCCGCTACCATCGCACCCGGACTGCGGCCGAGGTCGGCCTGACCCGGCAGGGCCTTTTTAAGTTGCTGAAAAAACATGGCATCGGGGCGAGGACCAGTCCGGCCGATTGATGGAGGCGGGGCGTGCCCTCACCCGGTGAGGACTGCCCCGCCGGGCGTATTGCGGCGGGACTGCCTCACAGGGAACAACCCCTGGTGAGGGCTGCCGCGGACGGTTGAAGGGCGGGCGGCTGTATGCTACATTCGAGGCATGGCCGAGATAAAGGAAGACACCCACGTCTATTCGATCGTCTGCCCCTGCTGTGAGGCGACTCTCTGGATCGACGGCGAGACCAAAGCGGTCCTGAGGTCGGAGAAAGCCAAGAAGAAGAAAGGCTCGCTCGACGAGCTCCTGGTCAAGGAGCACAAGCGGCAGAGCGAGTTCGACCGCAAGTTCGACGCCACGTTCGAGCTCCAGAAAGAGAAGCACTCCAAGGCCGACGAGCTCTTCAAGAAGGCGCTCGAAAAAGCCGAGAAGGGCGAGGGGGACGGGGAGACCTAGAGCGACATTAGCTTCCCGGTTCGGTTTCGTCTGCGCGCACGCGGGGCGCCATCGTCCACTTGGTGAAACCGAAGAGGATGAGCATGCCGACCGAGAGATAGTTCATGAAAGCCCAGGGCAGGTACGAGAAGGTCGATACACCCAGCGTTCCCGTGATGTAGACCCCGGCCATGCTCCAGGGGATGAGCGGGACGATGATGCCGCCGCTTTCCTCGATGATGCGCGACAGGTTTTTGGCGGCGAGGTCCTTTTTCTTGTAGATGGGCGCCAGGAGGTCGGCCGGCAGGATCATCGACAGGTAGGAGCTGCCGGTGATCATGGCAGAAAGCACCGCCGCCCCGATCGTCGTCAGGACGAGGCTCCAAACGTGCCGGGTGAAGCGCATGACCTTGTCCAGGATGACGGCCAGGCACCCGGTGCTTTGCATGATGCCGCCGTAGGCGAAGGCGGTGAAGGCGATGAGCTGGGTCTCCATCATGCTCATCATGCCGCCCTTGGCCAGGAGCCGGTCGACGAGGTCGACACCCGTCCGCGCGGGCAGGCCCGAGTTCACGGCCGTGGCCACGTC
>JADGNU010000347.1 GCA_017883305.1 Candidatus Aminicenantota bacterium
GAGAGCGCGCCCTTGTGCTCGCGCAGGGTCAGGAAGTCGGCCATGGCCTGGCACGGGTGGGACAGGTCGGTCAGGGCGTTGATGACCGGGATCTTGGTGTTGGCGGCGAGGTCGACCGCGATCTGATGTCCGAAGGTCCGGATCATGATCCCGTCGACCCAGCGCTCGAGGTTCTTGCCAATGTCGTAGGCGCCTTCGCGGCTGCCCAGCTGGATGTCGGCGGGGGCGAGGTAGATGGCCTCGCCGCCGAGGCGGATCATGCCCGCTTCGAAGGTCATCCGCGTGCGCAGGGAGGGTTTCTGGAAGATCATGGCCAAGATCTTGTTTTTGAGCGCCTTGCGATACTTGGCCGGGTTCTTTTTGACCTCTGTGGCCTTGTCGAGCATCTGGCCGAATTCATAGACGCTCAGGTCGCGAATGGACAGGAAATCTTTTTGCACCGCGGTTCCTCCTAAGCCGACGCGACGATCCGCGTCCCTGACCGGTTGATCAGGGCGGCCTTGAGATGGGAGTCCTTGGTGATGAGGACCTCCCGGCCGCCGGCTTCGATATATTCGACGGCCGCCCGGATCTTGGGCCCCATGGACCCCGGGGGAAACTGGCCGTCCGCCAGGTGCCGCCGGGCCTCGTCCACGGTCAGAACCGGGGCCTCGGCCTGGTCGGGCTTTCCGAAATTGATGAAGACGCGCTCGACGGCGGTCAGGATGATGAACAGGTCGACCTTGACCTCGCGCGCGATCAGGCTCGCGGCATAGTCCTTGTCGATGACAGCCTCGACGCCCTCGAAGAGGCCGTTGCCGTTGATGATGACCGGGATGCCCCCGCCGCCGGCGGCGATGACGATGCGGCCGGCCTCGACGAGCTCGCGGATGATGCCCTTGGGGACGACGTCGATCGGCCTGGGCGACGGGACGACCTTGCGGTAGCCCCGGCCGGCGTCCTCGATCATCGTCCAGGACTTCTCCCGGGCCAGCTGCTCCCCCCGGAACTTCGAATAGAACGGGCCGACCGGCTTGGTCGGCTTGGCGAACGCGGGGTCGTCCTTGTCGACGACGACCTGGGTGACGAGAGAGGCGACCTCCTTGTCGATCGAGCGGCGCCGCAGCTCGTTGACGAGCGCCCGCTCCAGCATGAAGCCCATGCTGCCCTCGGTCATCGCGTCGCAGATGTCGAGCGAGTAGGGCGGGATCTTGTTGGCCGCCTCCTCCATCTGGATGAGGAGGTTCCCGACCTGGGGCCCGTTGCCGTGGACGATGATCAGCTCGTAGCCCTTGCGGACGATGTGGACCATGAGCTCGGCCGCCCTCTGGGCGTTGCGCATCTGCTCGCCTTGCAGACCTTTCTGGTCTTCGGGCAGCATGGCGTTGCCGCCGAACGCGACGAGGGCGATCTTCGGTCTCATGGGCCCTTAGAACTTCTTCAAGACGTCCTTGAGCGTGGGCGTGCCGATCTCCTCGAGCTCGTAGCCGACGCGGAGGATGGGCTTGGAGACCTTGAGGACCCGGGTGATGTCGATGGGCGTCGCGCTGACGACGAGGTCGCAGTCGATGGCCTCGATCGTCTGGGCCAGCTCGCGGGTCTGCTTGGCGCCGTAGCCCATGGCCGGGAGGACGTTGTCGAGGTGGTTGTACTTCTCGAAGGTCTTCTTGATGGAGCCGACGGCGAAGGGCCGGGGGTCGATGATCTCGGCCGCGCCGTACTTCCTGGCCGCGACGATGCCGGCGCCGTACTTCATGCCGCCGTGGGTCAAGGTTGGTCCGTCCTCGATGACCAGGACGCGCTTGCCGGTGATGCGGCCGCCGTCCTTGACGATGGTCGGGGAGTTGGCCCGGATGATCTTGGCCTTGGGGTTGAACTTCCTGGCGTTGGCCAGGACTGTTTCGATGCCTTCCGGCGTGGCCGTGTCCATCTTGTTGATGACGATGACGTCGGCCCGGCGGAAATTGACCGCCCCGGGGTAATAGGAGAGCTCGTGCCCGGGCCGGTGGGGGTCGGCGACGACGATCTCGAGGTCCGACTTGTAGAAGGAGAAGTCGTTGTTGCCGCCGTCCCAGAGGATGACGTCGGCCTCTTTTTCGGCCTGGCGGAGGATGGCCCCGTAATCGACTCCGGCGTAGACGATGATACCCTTGTCGATGTGGGGTTCGTACTCTTCGCGCTCTTCGATCGTGCACTCGTGCTTGTCGAGGTCGGCATAGGTGGCGAAGCGCTGGACCTTCTGCTTGACCAGGTCGCCGTAAGGCATCGGATGCCGGATCGCGACGACGCGGCGGCCCTTCTCCTTGAGGATCGTGGCCACCCTGCGGCTGGTCTGGCTCTTGCCCGAGCCGGTCCGGACGGCGCAAACGGAGACGACAGGCTTCCTGCTCTTGATCATCGTGTCGCACGGGCCGAGGAGGACGAAATTGGCGCCGGCGGCCAGGACCTGGGAGGCCTTGTCCATGACGTACGCGTGAGGGAGGTCGCTGTAGGCCAAGTGGACGTCATCCACTTTGTGCGCGGCGATGAGCTTGTCGAGGTCGGCCTCGGCAAAAATGGGGATGCCCTTGGGATAGAGCTTCCCGGCCAGGGCCGCGGGGTACTTGCGGCCTTCGATGTCCGGGATCTGCGTCGCCGTGAAGGCGACCACCCGGTAGTCCGGGTTGTCCCGGAAATACGTGTTGAAATTGTGGAAGTCGCGCCCGGCGGCGCCCATGATCAGGACCTTTTTCATCCGC
>JADGNU010000348.1 GCA_017883305.1 Candidatus Aminicenantota bacterium
GGCCCCAGCGATAGGTGAAGCGGCTGCCCTGGTTATAGGACAGGCCTTCGTCCGAGCGGACCTTGGTCGTGATCCGCGAGGTAAAGCTGCCGCCGCCCAAAATGAAGTTCATGATCTGGACGGCGAAGTAATCGGGGTTCGTGTCCTCGAGGCCCAGATGGCCGAGGCTGATGTAACCCTGGTTGATGGCCTTCTGAATGAAATACACGCCCGGCTCCGGCATCGGGAAGGATCTCGGCAGCGCCGGGGAGGAGACCGCCCCGCCCTTCCATCCCGCGGCCAGCTTGTCGATCTTGGCCTTGAGCGCGGGCTTGGCGAAATCGCCGGAAACCGCCAGGATGACGTTCTTCGGCGAGAAATACTTGGCGTGGAAGGCTTTGAGGTCGGCCGCCGTGATGCCTTCATAGGTGACCTTCGTCGGCTGCCAAGTCACGGCGTTGTCGCCGTAGAGGAGCCGTTCGTATTCCCGGTTGAGAACGGTGCTGGGCTGGTCGTTGGCCTGCCGCAGCTGCTCGACGAACCGGGCCTTGGCCAGCTTCAGCGGCTCCTCGCGGAACGCCGGGTTCCGGAGGACGTCGAAGAACGTGGCCAGGCCCTCGTCCAGGTCCTTGGCCAGGACGGACAGGCTGAGCGTCGCGGTCCGCTCCCCGACGTTGAAGCTCAAGCTGCCGCCGAGGAAATCGATGCGGTCCTCGATGGCCGATCCTTCGCGCGTCGTCGTGCCGCCCTTGATGAGCTGGTCGCCAAGCACCGTGCCGAGCCCGGCCTTGTCCTTGGGGACGTAGAGATCGCCGCAGTTGATGACCGCGGTGACGTTGAAGAGGGGCAGGCTCTTGTCCTCCTGGACGTAGGCGCGCAGGCCGCCCGCATACATGACCCGGAACGCTTTCGGGTCCGGCGGCTCGTACTTGAGCGGCGGGTAGGTCAGGTCCGCGGGCCGCTTCGCTTGCGCCAGCCCGAGCGCAGCGCAGATGAATGTCAGCGCGAGTATGGCGATGATCGTTCTTTTCATATCGTCCTCCTTACCGGCCCGACTTCCGGGTGTAGATCGCCGTCAGGCTGTTGTCCTTGACGAAGTACTTGGCGGCGACGCGCTTGATGTCGTCGTTGGTGACCTGCTTGAAAGCGTCGAGGTCGGTCAGGATGGACCGCCAGCCCCGCATGAGGTCGGCCCGGCCGACGCGGCTGGCCAGTCCGGCCGTGCTTCCGAGGCTGCGGACGAACATCGCTTCGTTCCGGTTCTTGGCCTTCTGGATCTCCTCCTCCGTCAGGCCGTCTTTCTTGACCTTGTCGATCTCGGCCCAGATCTCCTTCTCCAGGTCCTCCGGCTTGACGCCCTTGTCGATGCGCGGCGTCGCGCTGAACTGGAAGGCCCCGACGTACCACTGGGGCCGGCTCGAGGCCGAGGCGCTGACGGCCAGCTGCTTGTCGCGGACGAGCGTCTTGTAGAGACGGCCCGTGCCCCCGCCGCCGCCCATGCCGCCGCGGAAGCCGCCGCCGCCCGAGCCCAGCGTGCTGGCCAGGATCGAAAGGGCCGACGTGTCCGGATCGCCGTCACGCGGAATGTGGAACATCATCTGCAGGCTCGTCGGCGCCGGGCCCTCCCCGTAGAACCGCTTTTCGCTGAACTGGGCCGGCTCGCCCGTGCGGATGGGCTCGAGGTCCGGGCCCTTGGGGATGCGGCCGAAGTATTTCTCGGCCATGGCCGTGACCGCCGCCGGATCGAAATCGCCGACGTAGATGGCCACGGCGTTGTTAGGGACATAGTAGGTGTTGTGGAAGTTGATGAGGTCCTGTTTCGTCATCTTCTTGAGGTCGTCCATCCAGCCGACGACGTCCCAGTGATAGGGCGAGGCCGTGTAGAACGCGGCGTTGACCTGCTCGCCGAAGAAGTAGCCGGGCCGGTTTTCAGACAGCCGCCGCTCCTCCATGATGACGTCCTTCTCGGAGTAGAACTCGCGGAAGCGGGCGTTCATCATCCGGTCCGATTCCATGAGCATCTGGAGCTCGATCTTGTTCGAGGGCAGGGTGACGTAGTAGCCGGTCGTCTCCTGGCTGGTCGAAGCATTGAGGGCGGTGCCGCCGTTCTTCATGTACTGGGTCCAGAGGTCGTCCTTGATGATATAACCCTTCTCGGCCTTGATCAGCTCGTCGACCTGTTTCTGCAGGGCGGCGATCTTGGCCGCATCGCCGTCCGTCTTCCAGTATTTTTCCCGGTAGATCTGGCTCATGAGGTCGTCGAGCTGGGCGTCGATCTTGGCGTCCGCGGCGTAATCCGTGACACCCATGACCTCGGTGCCCTTGAACATCAGGTGCTCATGGACGTGGGCGCTACCGGTGATGCCGGGCCGCTCGTTGATCGAGCCGACCTTGAAATAGATGTGGCAGACGACACGGGGCACGCCAGGCTTGGGGATCATCAGGATCTTCATGCCGTTCGCCAGGACATGCTCCTTGACGTCCAGAGTCACATCCGCGGCCGCGGCAAACGCCGCGAAGACGAACGCCGCCGTGACGAGAACAAGAATGCGCTTCTTCATCTCCGACACCTCCACATAGACATAATGATCCAATCTCTTTAGACGTATTTCCGGTATGACTTCTTCCGCTTGAGGGCCTCGACGACATCCTTGACCTTCTGGTCGAGGGCGGCGTCGCAGATGAGCAGGGCGTCGCCCGTGTCGACGACGATGAG
>JADGNU010000121.1 GCA_017883305.1 Candidatus Aminicenantota bacterium
GCTTTCTCGTTGATCGAGGGAAATCGCGAGGCGACACGGGTGCTGCCCTTCTTCGCGAACGGATCCTTCCCTTCCGCCGCCGAGCTCGCGGCCCTGCAACAGATCATCCGGGACGAACGGTACGACCTGGTCTTCAGCTTCTGCCCTTATGTCAATGGCAGCGACATCGGCGGTCAAGGAACCGGCTTGGTCGATATCATGTCGCACGCGCCAACCGTCGTCAGGAATACGCGCCGGCCCACCGTGATCAATCATTTCGCCTACCAAACCTACGGTTTCACGATCGACCTGCTCTCCCTCGTCGCCCGGCCTATGCGACCGGAGGTCTTCCCGGGGATCCAGGTCAGGGTCGGCGACGCAGCCGTGGAAGACGCCCGGCGGTTCGCCGCAGAAGCGGGTCTGCCGGCCGGAAAGGCCATCGTGATGCTCAATCCGGACGCCGCGTCTCCCTTAACCCGCGTTCCGGATCGGGATTTGGCCGGACTGTTGGCCCTGATCGTCGAGCTTGATGCCGCCATCCTCGTCGGCGCCGGGCATACCGAAGCGGGGATCGGCGAGCGTATCCTCGCGACCCTGCCGCCCCTCCTCCGCTCAAAAGCCAGGCTCGTCCCGGCCAGCTTGAGCCTCGAGGCCTATACGGCCCTTATCGACCTCTGCGATGTCTTCGTGACGGGGGATACGGGCCCCATGCATCTGGCCGCGGCCCGGAGGTTGTCCCGGTCGGGGCGGCACCACTTCCGGAACCGGACCGCCGTGTTGTCGATCTTCGGGGCCACCCCCGCGCGGATGTCCGGATACGATTCCTCGCAGCCGGGCTACCTGCCGGCGGATCAGGCGGCGCCGTCCTGGGCTTACACGGCAGAAAGCCCGTGCCGGAACATCACCTGCCTCAACAAGAACTTCAAGAACTGCCGCGATGTCCGCTGCTTTGACGTGGTCGACATCACGGCCCTGGCGGGCCGGGTCCGGGAGTACACGAAGAGCCTGCGATGAAGGCCCTTTTTCTTTTCTTGCTGGCCGCAGGCATGGGTTTCTTCACGGCGATCCCCGTTGGCGGCTCCCAGATCGAGGCGGCGAAAAGGGCCATCCACGGCCATCTGGGGGCCGCCTGGATGGTCGTTCTCGGGTCCGTATCCTCGGACATCATGTACGGCGTCATCGCCCTCTTCGGGGTCGCCCCCTTCCTGGACATCCCCTGGGTCATGGCCGCGTTCAGCGCCGTCGGGGCCGTCGTCCTCTGGATTTTGGCCTACCTGACCATCCGGGAAAGCAAGAAGCCTCACGACTTGCGGTTGAACATGGACTCCCTGAAAAGCAGGCGTTGGGCCTACCTCACGGGATTTTCCCTGGCCGTCACCAATCCGCCCATGATCCTGACGTGGCTCTACGGCGTGGCCCTGGCCAAGCACCTAGGCCTGGCCACACCTTTCACGACGCTGGCCAAAACGATCTTCATCGCCGGGGGCGCGCTTGGGCTCGGTGGGTATCTGACGGTGTTGTCGTTGGTCATGTACAGGATCAAGCACTTCATCCCTCTCAAGGCGATCGGCAGAGTCTATTACTGGCTGGGGATCGCTCTTTTTGTCCTGTCCTTCTTTTTCGTCTATAATTTCATCAGAATTATGTTGCAGATGGACTGGCCGTGAAGCTATGAAGACCGTTTTCACGAACGGCTGTTTCGACGTACTCCATCCGGGGCACGTCGACCTGCTCGAGCGGGCCCGGAGCCTTGGCGACCGCCTGGTGGTGGGTTTGAACAGCGACGCCTCGGTCCGCGCCCTTAAAGGGCCGGGCCGGCCGCTCGTTCCGCAGGAGGAGCGGGCCCTGATGCTGCGCGCGCTGCGCTCGGTCGACGAGGTTGTCATCTTCGACGAGCCGACGCCGGAGCGGCTCATCGAGGAGTTGGCGCCGGACGTCCTCGTCAAGGGTGGAGACTGGCCGGTCGACCGGATCATCGGGGCCGAGAACGTCCTCCGCCGGGGCGGACTGGTGATCTCGCTGCCATTCCGGCTGCCGTACTCCACGACCGGCCTGATCGAGCGGATCGCGGTGTCCTCTCGTCCTTTCCCGGCGGCCGCCGTCCCTCCGGGTTTGCCGGGGCCAAAGATCCTGGATTCCTTTCAGGGAAGGAGGGTCCTCGTCCTTGGTGATATTATGCTGGATCGCTACTGGTTCGGGACTGTCCACCGGATCTCCCCCGAGGCTCCCGTCCCTGTCATCAAAAAAAGCGGCGCCGCGCTCGCTCCCGGCGGCGCGGCCAATGTCGCCGCCAACGTCGCCTCTCTCGGAGGCATCCCCGTTCTCGTCGGCACGATCGGGGGCGATGACGCCGGCCGCGAACTGAGGGGCATTCTGAAAGAACGGGGGATCGGCCTCGAGCACCTGGTCGTCGAACCGGGCCGGCCCACGACCATCAAGACCCGGATCATCGCCCAGAATCAGCAGGTCGTCAGGGTGGACGAAGAGGAGACCGCTCCGGCAGGCCCGTCCGTCCTGACAGGGATCGCCGAAACGGTCCGCGCCCTTCTGCCTTCCATCGATCTCCTTGTCATTTCAGATTACGGCAAAGGCCTGATTCTTCCGGACCTGGCCGGCCAAGTCATCCGGATGGCCCGCGAAATCGGGCCTCATGTGGTCGTCGATTCCAAGGCCGCGGATTATTCTCCCTTCAAGGGGGCATACTTGTTGACTCCCAACACGGCCGAGGCGGCGAGGGCGGCCGGCATCGCACCAGACCGGCCCGACAGCCTGGTTGCTTCCGGGACGCGGCTCTTGGAGACCTTGGAGGTCGAGGCTGTGCTCATCACCCGGAGTGAAGAAGGCATGACCCTGTTCGAACAGGGCCGCGAGCCGGTGAATTTCCCAACCCGGGTCCGGACGGTGTACGATGTGACCGGCGCCGGCGATACCGTGGTCGCCACGATTGGCTTGGCTCTGGCGGCGGGCGCAAGCCTGACGGTTACGGCCGAGCTCGCGAACCTGGCCGGCGGAATCGCCGTAGAACAGGTCGGTACTTCGGCCGTCACCGAGAACCAGTTGCGGCTCGCGCTCCGGGACGGCCGTCTCCTGGGAGGGACGGTCCCGGAAGCGTCCTGCATCAAGAATGGTCTCAGGCCGAAGACGAATGCCTAAACCCGCGGTCTTCCTCGACCGGGACGGTGTGATCAACCGGGATCGTTCCGGCTATGTCAAGACCTGGGAGGAATTTGAGTTCCTGCCGGGTGTCCTCGAGGCGTTCCGCTTGCTGGCGCCAAGTCCGTATCGCGTCGTCGTCGTCAGCAATCAATCCGCCATCGCGCGTGGGCTCGTGAGCCGGGAGACGGTGGAAGAGATCCACGCCCGCATGACCGGGACCATCCGTCAGGGCGGAGGCCGGATTGACGCCGTTTTCTATTGCCCCCACCGTCGCGACGAGGATTGCCCCTGTCGAAAGCCCCGGCCAGGCCTGCTCTTTCAGGCCGCCCGCGAACTTGACATCGACCTCCCGGCGTCGTGGCTCATCGGCGATGACCGGAGGGATTTGGAGAGTGCCGTGGCAGCGGGAGTCCGGCCCATCCTGGTGCGGACGGGGCATGGAAAGGACCTCCCGGAAACGGCACTGGCCCGGATGCCCAATCGCATCGAGGTTTTCGAGGACCTTTTGGAGGCCGTGACGCGCTTGAGCGAAAGACGCGTCGCCTCGGGGTCATGACGATCATTCGCTTCGCTTGGCCGGGCCGCGACGGGGCCATTGACATCCGTCCGAGGCCGGGAATGCGAGCGGGTTTGTCATGAGCCGGAAAGGAGTCGAACGATGCCTCGTCCGCTGACGCCCGACGCCCTCAAAAAGATGAATGCCTGGTGGCAGGCCGCGAACTACCTCTCGGTCGGCCAGATCTACCTTCTCGCGAACCCTCTTCTCAAGGAACCGCTCAAGCTCGAGCACATCAAGCCGCGCCTCCTCGGCCATTGGGGCACGACGCCCGGCCTCAACTTCGTCTATCTCCACATGAACCGGGTCATCAAGAAGTTCGACCTCGACGCGATCTTCGTCACCGGTCCCGGCCACGGCGGTCCCGGGCTCGTCGCCAGCACCTACCTCGAGGGGACCTACAGCGAGGTCTATAACGCGGTCTCCCAGGACGAAGACGGGCTGAGGCGGCTGTTCCGGCAATTCTCGTTCCCTGGCGGCATCCCGAGCCACGTCGCGCCGGAGACCCCGGGCTCGATCCACGAGGGCGGAGAGCTGGGCTACTCCCTGGCGCATGCCTTCGGCGCGGCGTTCGACAACCCGGACCTCCTCGTTTGCTGCGTCGTCGGCGACGGCGAGGCCGAAACAGGCCCCCTGGCGACGGGCTGGCACTCGAACAAATTCCTCAACCCGGTGACCGACGGTGTCGTCCTGCCCATCCTGCATCTCAACGGCTATAAGATCGCCAACCCGACGGTGCTGGCCCGCATCCCGCGCCAGGAGCTCGACGACCTGCTGCGCGGTTACGGCTGGGCGCCGCATTACGTCGAAGGCAACGAGCCTGATGCGATGCACCAGCTCATGGCCGCGACACTGGACGACGTCGTCGCCGAGATCAAACGCGTCCAGACCGCGGCGCGCGTCGAAGGCGTTACGCGGCGTCCCGTCTGGCCGATGATCGTCCTGCGCACGCCCAAGGGCTGGACCGGCCCGAAGGAGGTCGACGGGAAGCCGGTCGAGGACACCTGGCGGGCGCACCAGGTGCCGATCGACGAGATGGCCGCCAAGCCCGGTCACATCGCCCTGCTCGAAAGCTGGATGAAAAGCTACAAGCCCGAGGAGCTTTTCGACGCGGCGGGGCGGCTCCGCCCGGAGATCGCCGATCTCGCCCCGAAGGGCGAGCGGCGCATGGGGGCCAACCCCCACGCGAACGGCGGCCTCCTTCTCAAGGACCTCAAGATGCCGGATTTCGAGTCCTACGCCGTTGCGGTGCCCAAACCCGGGAAGGTCAGGGGAGAGGCCACCCGCGTCCTGGGCTCGTTCCTCCGGGACGTTATGAAGCTCAACCTCGAGGCCCGGAATTTCCGCTTGTTCGGCCCCGACGAAACGGCCTCCAACCGCCTCGAGGCGGTCTACCAGGTCACCGACAAGACATGGCTGGAGGAGAAGCTCCCGACCGACGAGCATCTGGCCCCCGACGGCCGGGTCATGGAAGTCCTGAGCGAGCACCAGTGCCAGGGCTGGCTCGAGGGGTATCTCCTGACGGGCCGGCACGGGTTCTTTTCGTGCTACGAGGCGTTCGTCCACATTGTCGATTCCATGTTCAACCAGCACGCCAAGTGGCTCAAGGTGACGCGGGAGATCCCCTGGCGCAGGCCGGTCGCCTCGCTCAACTATCTCCTGACGTCGCACGTCTGGCGCCAGGACCACAACGGCTTCACCCACCAGGACCCCGGCTTCATCGACGTCGTCGTCAACAAAAAGCCCGATGTCATCCGCGTCTACCTCCCGCCCGATGCGAACACCCTGCTCTCCGTCGCCGACCACTGCCTCCGCAGCCGCAACGACGTCAACGTCATCGTCGCCGGGAAGCAGCCCGAGCTCCAATGGCTCGACATGGATGCCGCCGTCAAGCACTGCACGGCCGGCATCGGCATCTGGGAATGGGCCTCGAACGACGCCGGCGGCGAGCCCGACGTCGTCATGGCCTGCGCCGGGGACGTCCCGACCCTCGAAACTCTGGGCGCCGTCGACCTCCTGCGGCGCCACCTGCCGCTGCTCAAGGTCCGGGTGATCAACATCGTCGACCTGATGACGATCCAGCCGCAGTCGGAGCACCCGCACGGCCTGGTCGACAGGGATTTCGACCAGCTCTTCACGACCGACAAGCCGATCATCTTCGCCTATCACGGCTATCCCTGGCTCATCCACCGCCTGACCTACCGGCGGACGAACCACGACAACCTCCACGTCCGCGGCTACAAGGAGGAGGGGACGACCACGACCCCGTTCGACATGACCGTCCGCAACGACCTCGACCGTTTCCACCTCTTCGCCGATGTCATCGACCGGGTGCCCGGTCTCGCTGCCGGGGCGGCCCACCTCAAGCAGATGGTCCGCGACAAGCTCATCGAGCACAACGAATACATCCGGGAGCACGGACAGGATCTGCCCGAGATCCGAAACTGGGAGTGGCCGTACTGACCCGGGGGCAGGGCTTTCCTTGCGGCTGCGGGCTAGAGCCCGAACTTCTTCTTGAGCTCGGCGTCGATCGCGGCTTTGGACTTCATGTCGAGGCCCCTGCCTTCGCCCGGGCCCTTTCTCGGGGCCCGCGCGGTCCGCGACTTCCTGATCATGATGAATGCGGCGGGCTCGACAACCGCGCCATGCGCCCGGCAGTTGTTCCCGACGTTGTTGTCGTCCGAGACCACGGTGATGTCCGGTTTTCTCCCCTTGAAGTCTCTGACGAAGCGGATGAGCTCGTCGTCCCCGCCGTGGGCGGCCAGGGAGAAGATGCAGCGGACCCCGGCGATGCGCTGCTCGCGGCCGCCCGAAAGCTGGAACCGGCCGTCGAAGACGATGATCGGTTCGACGCCCGGATGCTCGTGACTCCAGGTCGAAACCTGAAGGGCGAGACGGTTCCTGGCGTTCTGGAGCCCTTCGTCGAGGCTCGTCCGGATCTCGGGGACGCGGTTGACGACGTTGTAGCCGTCGACGAGGAGGATCATCATCCGGCCGGCCGGTCGAGGGCGCGGCGGATCGCGCCGGCCATCTCCCGGAGGGTGAAGGGTTTCATCACGAGCTCGCGGATTCCCAGGGCCGCGGCCGTCCTCTCGTTGACGCAGTCGCTGTAGCCGGTGCAGAGGACGACGGGCAGGCCTTTGTGGATCTTTCGGGCCTCATCCGCGAGCCTCGTCCCGACCAGGTGGGGCATGGTCTGGTCGGTGATGACGATGTCGAAGTCGCCAGGACGGGAGCGGAGGATCTCGAGGGCCTTGACGCTGTCCGTCTCGAAGGTCACATCGTAGCCGAGATGTCTCAGCATGTCGCGGAGACTCTCGGCCTGGATCCTTTCGTCGTCGACGACGAGGACCTGCTCGTGTCCCCTCGGAATAGGACCGGACTGGTCCTCGCCCTGCACGGCGTCACCTTCCGCGCGCGGGAAATAGACCCGGAACTTGCTTCCCTTGCCGACCTCGCTCTCGACCAAGATGGCCCCGCCGTTGCCAGTGACGATCCCATGGACGACGGCCAGGCCCATGCCCACGCTCTCGGCTTGCCCCTTGGTCGTGAAGAAGGGATCGAAGATCCGGGGGAGCATCTCCGAAGGGATGCCGGCCCCCGTGTCCTCGACCGTGAGCCTCACGTGGGGCCCGGGCTTGAGGCCCGGCAGCCGCGAGGCCGCTCCATCGTCGAGATCGACGGTGTCGAATGCGACGCCCAGGACCCCTCCGGTCTCGCGCATGGCGAAGGCGGCGTTGCTGCCCAGGTTCATGAGCACTCGGTAGATATCCGTCGCATCCGACAAGGTCACGCTGTCCTCGGCCGTGATCTTGTCCCTGATCTCGATCGTGGCCGGCAGAGAGGCCCGCAGGAAGCGCAGGGCCTCGTGGATGACCGGGGCCGGCCGGACGGGCTTCAGTTCCCGGCTCTTTTTCCGGCTGAACGCCAGGACCTGCTTGACCAGTTCTTTCCCCCGGTCGGCGGCGTCGAGGATGGGCGGCAGATACTGCCGCCACCCCTCGGCCTCTGGCCCGTCGAGGAGCGCGAGCTCGGTGTTGATGACGATGGCCGACAGGATGTTGTTGAAATCGTGGGCGATGCCGCCGGCCAGTGTGCCCAGGGCCTCCATCTTCTGAGCTTGGCGGGAATGCTCGTCGAGCAGGACCTCGCGGGTGACATCGAGAAGGATCAGGATGATTCCTCGGATGCAGCCGTCGGGCCCGGTCAATCGGTGAACGCTCCGGTTGACGTAAACGGCCCCGCTGCCGGGCCCGGCCCCGCACGGGAGGGGCATCGCGTGACTGAAGGTGGGTCGGCCCGTTTCGAGGACGTCCCGGAACATCGTCTCGTTCGTCGGGTCCGGGAACAAGTCGAAGTAATTCTTGCCCTGGAAGTCCTGCGGTTCCTGTCCGTATGCCTGGGCGTAGGCGGGATTGACCCGAACGAAGGCGAAGGACTCGTCCATGTAAGCGACCATGACCTGGGTGATCGAAAAGACCTTCTCGAGCAGGGCGGTGGCTTCGTCGAGCTCGTCCTGGGCCGCTCTCCGGGCACGCCTCACTCCGACCTCTCGGAGCTCCCGGTCGACCGCGGGGGCCAGGCGCTTCAG
>JADGNU010000122.1 GCA_017883305.1 Candidatus Aminicenantota bacterium
CCGCCGCTGAATTCGTGGGCGCGTTTGCCGAGGGCAGCGCGTGCGATGCCGGTCAGTTCCAGGGCCCCAGCGGCGCGCTGGCGGCGCACGGCGGCGGTGCCGCGGCGCTGGATGACGAGCGGCTCCTCCACAATTTCGGCGGCGGTGAATCGCGGATTGAGGCTGGCGGCGGGCTGCTGGAAGATGAGCTGGATCTCGAGCCGGCGTTCTGGCGAGAGCGGACGGCCTTCGAAAAGGATCTCCCCCTTGGTCGGCTCGAGCAGACCAGCGAGCATCCTGATGGTCGTGGTCTTGCCGGCCCCGTTCGGCCCCAGGTAACCCAGGACTTCTCCGGGCCTGACGGCAAAGCTGACGTCGTTGACGACGGTGAAAACGGAAAACTTCTTGGAAACGCCACGAAGCTCGATCATACGGCGACAGCTTCTCGGAGGGCCTTCTGTGATTTCGCCTATTAGTCCTTGACACCAGGATACCCCCCTCAAGCGCGATATTCAAGCCGGGCGCGCTTGAAATAGTGGGGGGTGGCGCGTATACTTGCGAGCGACTTTACGGAGACGACGAGCGCTTATCGGAGGTCCACTAAAATGAGAGTCGGCATCCTGACCGGCGGAGGCGATTGTCCGGGACTCAATGCGGTCATCCGGGCCGTGACCCGTAAGGGCATCGTCTTCTATGGTTTCGACATCCTGGGCATCAAGAACGGCTGGCTGGGCCTCATCGAGGGCAAGGTCTATCCCCTCGACCTGAACGCCATCTCCGGCATCCTGCCGCGCGGCGGCACCATCCTCGGCACCTCCCGGACCAATCCCTTCAAGGTCGAGGACGGCGTCGGCAGGATCTTCTCGCAGGTCGAGAAGTTCGAGCTCGACGCGGTCATCGCCATCGGCGGCGAGGACACCCTGGGCGTCGCCAAGCAGCTCTGCGACAAAGGCCTGAGATGCGTCGGTGTTCCCAAGACGATCGACAACGACCTCTCCGGCACGGATTACACCTTCGGCTTCGACACCGCCGTTTCCGTCGTCGCCGAAGCGCTCGACCGGCTGCATACGACGGCCGAAGCCCATCACCGGGTCATGGTCGTCGAGGTCATGGGACGCCACGCCGGCTGGATCGCCATCGAGGGCGGCCTCGCGGGCGGGGCCGACATCATCCTTATCCCCGAGTTCCCCTTCGACCTCGATGAGATCTGCGCCCAGATCCAGAAGCGGAGGGAGCGCGGCAAGCTCTTCAGCATCGTCGTGGTGGCCGAGGGTGCCAAGCCCCAGGACGCGAGCCTTATCATCCAGTCGGGTGAAAAGGACGCCTTCGGCCACGTCCGCCTGGGCGGCATCGGCAACATCATCGCCCGCGAGATCGAGATACGCACGGCCATCGACACGCGCGTCACGGTCCTCGGCTACGTCCAGCGGGGCGGCTCGCCGACGGCTTTCGACCGCATCCTGGCCACCCGGTACGGGATCGCCGCGATCGATCTGGTCAAGCAAGAGAAGTTCGGCTTCATGGTCGGCCTGCGCGGCAACCGCATCGTGCCCGTCCCCCTCCAGGAGGCGCTGGCGGAGCCGAAGACTGTGGATGCCGATCTCTACGACATCGCCAAGGTCTTTTTCGGCTGAGTTCTTCTCCCCGAAAAGGGTTGATCTTAAAAGAGTTGGCGGACCCCGGGGGTTGACAACCCCGGTCCGGCCATGTTACGTTCCTCCTGTCAGGAGGCGCCAGGATCATGATCAGGAAGCTTTCGCCGGTTCTTGCCCTAGTCCTGCTTCTCTCGGCTGCCGGCCCCCTGGCCGCCGCCGGCATCCGCTTCGAGCTCGGCTTCGGCTGGACGCTGGTCGGACCGTTCATGAACGCAACGTACGTCAACCGGTACCAGCCGACGCTCGCGCCTCCGGACCGCTATGTCGCGAGCTCGGCCGACCAGACGGTCCGCTTCAAGGCCAAGACGACCTACGGCCTGAACGGGTTCTTCAACGTCTTTTTCGGAGAGAACGTCGGC
This sequence comes from Candidatus Aminicenantota bacterium, assembly GCA_017883305.1. Lineage (GTDB taxonomy): Bacteria > Acidobacteriota > Aminicenantia > Aminicenantales > Saccharicenantaceae > RBG-16-66-30. The sequence continues at coordinate 1,994 of JADGNU010000122.1, forward strand.
CTGCAGATCCTGGCCGACTACCATCGCCCGGGCTTGGGCGGCGCGAACACGCCCTACACGGTCGCCATGCAGTTCTTATCGTTCGACGACACCCCGCAGACCTATTCGCGGGCGATCGACTGGCAAAATTCCACCGGGAACCTCACTCAAACCACCTTCAGCCTCAACGCCCTGGCCCGGTTCCGGGTCACCGATGACCTCTCGCTCAGCGTCTCGGCCGGACCGAGCATCTTCTATTTCGAGGGCCAGGCCGGGCACATCGGCTATACTTATTTCGATCTTGCGCTCGTCGACGGCCAGTACCAGCTCACCGGCGGCACCTACCGCCTGGTCGTCGACTTCGGCCCCGAGTCGAAATTCGGCATGAACGCGGGGGTCGAAGCCGCCTACGAGGCATTCCGTCATGTCATCCTGGCCGTCGACCTGCGCTGGTACGGCGCTCCGAAAACGAGCATGCAGATTCATGTCGTCGAGGACCCCATCATCACCGTGCCCATCGACCAGATCGAGTCGACGATCGGCCTGGGAAGTTTGAGGGTCAACCCGTCCTACATCAGGGCCGGACTGGCCCTCCGCTTCATCTTCTGATCGGCCCGAGCCTTCAGATCTTCGCCCGCCGCAGCCTGAGCGAATTGCTCACAACCGACACCGAGCTCAGGGCCATGGCCGCCGACGCGATCATGGGATTGAGCCGTATCCCGAAGAACGGATAGAGCGCGCCTGCGGCCAGGGGGATGCCGACCACATTGTAGACGAAGGCCCAAAAGAGGTTCTGCCGGATGGTCCGGATGGTCAGCCGGCTGAGCTCGACCGCGGAAACGACCGTCCCGATATCCCCGGAGATGAGGGTGATGTCCGCCGAGGCCATAGCCACATCCGTGCCGGTCCCGAGGGCCAGGCCGACGTCGGCTTGGGCCAGGGCCGGCGCATCATTGATGCCGTCGCCGACCATGGCCACTCGGTGTCCTTCAGCTTGGAGCTTGCGGATGACTTCCGCTTTGTCACCGGGCAGGACCTCGGCCCGGACCTCATCGATGCCGGCTTCGGCGGCCAGGGCGCGGGCCGTAAGGGCGTTATCTCCCGTCAGCATGACCACGCGCCGACCGGAGCCGCGGAGCGTGTCGACGGCCTCCCGGACCCCCGGCTTGAGCGTGTCCGCCAGGGCCAAAAGGCCGGCGGGACGGCCTTCGACCGCGACGAAAGCGATCGTCTTCCCTTCCCCGGCCAACCGAGCGGCCCCCTCGGCGAAGGGCGAGATATCGATCCCCTTGGCCTCGGCGAGCCTGAGGCTGCCGACAAGGACGCGCTTCCCTCCGACGACGCCTTCGACGCCCATGCCTTCGAGGGCTCGGAAGCTTTCGGCGGTCCCGACGGCCGCCCCTTCGGCACGCGCCCTTCGAACGACGGCCTGACCGAGCGGATGCTCGGAGCCGTTCTCGACAGAGGCGGCCAGAGAAAGGAGGGCCTCGCGACGGATCCCGGCCACGGGCAGGACATCGGTCGTCTCGGGCTGCCCCTTCGTCAGAGTCCCCGTCTTGTCGAAGACGAAGGTATCCACTTTTTGGACGGTCTCGAGGCTCTCTCCGCTCCGGATCAGGATGCCTCGCTCGGCACCTCTCCCCGTCCCGACCATAATGGCCGTGGGGGTCGCCAGGCCCATGGCGCAGGGACAGGCGATGATAAGCACGGCCACGAAATTGAGCAGGGCGAAGACAGCGCGCGGCGCGGGCCCGAATAGAGCCCAAACAAGGAAGGTCAGTACGGCGATGGCCATGACCGCCGGCACGAACCGCGCGGCGATGACGTCGGCCAGCCGCTGGATCGGCGCCTTGGACCCCTGGGCCTCCTCGACCATGCGGATGATCCGGGCCAAGGCCGTGTCGTCGCCGACGCGCACGGCGCGGAAGCGGAAGCTCCCCCACTTGTTGAGCGTCGCCCCGACGACCTCTTCGCCCGGGCCTTTATCGACGGGCAGGCTCTCGCCGGTGATCATGGACTCGTCGACCGACGTCCGGCCTTCGAGGATGACGCCGTCAACCGGGACCTTCTCGCCCGGCCGGACGATGAGGACGTCACCGGCGCGGACCTCCTCGATGGGGACCTCGCGCTCGGCTTCCACGTCAATGATATGGGCCGTGCGCGGGCGCAAGCCCATGAGGCGGCGGATGGCGTCGGACGTCTTGCCCTTGGCCCGGGCTTCGAGCATGCGCCCGAAGAGCACCAGGACAATAATGACGGCCGAAGTGTCGAAATAGACTTGCGGCTCGACCCCGGCCCCCCGGAAGAACCCGGGCAGGACCGTGGCCGCGACGCTGAAGAGATACGCGGCCGACGTGCCCACGGCGACGAGCGTATTCATGTTCGCCGTGCCGTGCTTGAGGGCGCTCCAGGCGCCCCGATAAAATCGCAGTCCGAGATAAAACTGGACCGGTGTCGCCAGGGCCCAGAGGACGAAGAAGTTCTGGAGAAAAGCCGGCATCCAGGGGAACCAGTTCCGCATGCTCCCGAGGAAGATGATCAGGGCCAGCGCCCCGCCCCAGATGACCGACGTCCGGAGCGACCGGTACTCCTTGTCCGCGTCGGCCCCGGCGGCCTCGGCCGAAACGGCGACGCCATAACCGGCGTCGCGGATGGCCCGGACGATGTCGGCACGGGAGACAAGCCCGGGATCGATGAGGACGGTCGCCTTGGCCGTGGCCAGGTTGACGTTGGCTTCGCGCACCCCCTCGAGCCCCTTGAGGGCCCTCTCGACGTTGGCCGCGCAACCGGCACAACTCATGCCCGTCACGGCCAGTTCGACCCGTTCGCCACCGCGGCTTTGTTGCCTCAAAAAAGCCTCCTTTCGACGACGCGAAATGCAACGCTATCATGAGTCTATCATAATTCCTAGCAAACTAGTAGTGATTCTCCGCGGCGATTGCGCCAAGAGCCTCTTTGTGTTAATATTTTGGCGCTCTATAAGACAAGGAGATAAGCATGTCCGGACATTCCAAGTGGGCATCCATCAAGCATAAAAAGGCCGCGACCGATTCCAAGCGCGGCAAGATCTTCACCCGTCTGATCCGCGAGATCAGCATGGCCGCCCGGGCCGGCGGCGGGGACCCCGACAAAAACGCCAGCCTCCGCAAAGCCATGAACGATGCCAAGGCCGCGAACATGCCCGCCGACAACGTCAAGCGGGCCATCTTGAAAGGCACCGGCCAGCTCGAAGGCGCAGCCTTCGAGGAAGTGGCCTATGAAGGCTACGGCCCCGGCGGCGTCGCCATCTTCCTGCAGGCCGTGACCGACAACAAGAACCGGACCGTTTCGGAGATCCGCCACATCTTCATGAAGAGCGGCGGCCAGTTGAGCGAGAAGGGGTCCGTCGCCTGGATGTTCAAGCGCATGGGCTACATCGACGTTGAGAAGGCCAAAGCGTCGGAAGACATCCTCATGGACATCGCCCTCTCTGCCGGCGCCGACGACCTCAAGGACGAAGGCTCCCTGTTCGAGGTCACGACCTCGCCCGAGAAGTACGAGGCCGTCCTCGAAGCCATCAAGAAGGCCGAGATCGAGGTCGCCGCCTCCGAAGTCGGATTCCTGCCGCAGAACTACGTCAAGGTCGAGGGCAAGGAAGCCCAGCAGGTCCTGCGGCTCGTTGACGAGCTCGAAGAACACGACGACGTCAATTCCGTGTCCTCCAACTTCGACATCTCTGAAGAGGAGATCGCCAGCTTCTCCCAGGCCGGGTGAGGCCCGGCGGAAGCCATGCGGGTCCTCGGCATCGATCCCAGCCTCCAATCGACCGGCTTCGGGATCGTCGAGGAAAAAGACGGCCGGCTTTTCCCCATCGCCTTCGGCGTCATCAAGCCCACGGCCAAGCTCCCCCTTCATCAGAAGCTCGCCGAGATCAAGAGCGAGATCGAAGAGCTCATTCGGGCCTACGGACCGGCGGAAGCGTCCATCGAGAATGCGTTCTACGCCCAGAACATGAAGACGGCCCTGCTCCTCGGCCAGGTCCGGGGGGCGATCCTGGTCGCTGTCGCCGCGACGGGCCGCGGCCTGGCCGAATACTCCGCTCTCGAGATCAAGAAGGCCGTCACGGGATATGGCCAGGCGGACAAGGAACAGGTCCTGACCATGGTCCGCTCACTCCTCGGCCTCGACGACGACAGTATCCCGCTCGACGCCTCGGACGCCTTGGCCGCGGCCATCTGCCACCTCAACGCCCGCCAGTTCCAGCTCAAGGTCGACGACAAGGAGCTGACATGATCGCCTACCTCAAGGGGACTCTCATCGACAAGACGCCCGGCCGCGTCATCGTGGATACCGGCGGCGTCGGCTACTCCGCGGCCATCCCCGTATCATCTTTCGTCCACCTCGGCGAGATCGGCGGAACGGTCGAGCTCTTCATCCATACGCATCTCTCCGACGACGCCCTGGCTCTTTACGGCTTCGTCTCGCGCGAAGAGAAGGACATGTTCCTCAAGCTCATCGGCATCTCCGGCATCGGCCCCAAGCTGGCCTTGAACATCCTGTCGGGCATTTCGCCCTCGGACCTCGAGGACGCCGTGCGGGCCAGCGACCTGGCCCGGATCTCGCTCGTGCCCGGGATCGGCAAGAAGACGGCCCTGCGCATCACCATGGAGCTCCAGGACAAGCTGGAGAAGAAGGAGAAGCTCCTTGCGGGCAAGGGCTCGCCCGAGAAAGAGGATCTTCTCTCGGCCCTCCAGAACATGGGCTTCCGGCGCAAGGAGGCCGAGCGCGCCGTCGACCAGACGCTCGCCGCCTACAAGCCGGGAACCGAGTTCGAGAAGCTCCTCCGTGACGGGCTGAGGCGCTTGGCTAAACTGTAACTTCAACTCGCGTTTTCCGAACAAGTCCGCCTTTCGGCTTTTGCTCAGGATATCGCCCCTCGCTTCCCCGCCGACAGGTAGCGGACTCTGGGGAGCGACCCGGCAGAAGTCCGGCGGAGCGACTCGTAGCCGGACTTCTGCGAATTATCAGAGACATGAAGCCGCTTTTAAGATATTTATCAGAATCACAGTTTCGAGTGCTCGACCGCGATTCTGCAGGTCGCTTCGAGGACTCCGCTTCCCGCCGGTCCCCCTTCCCTCACGGGGGCTTCGTGGCGATATCCATCGCCGCCTCACGACGGACTTGCCCAGAAACGAAAGTTGAGTAGAATAACAGCGATGCCTGCCATCCTCAGCCCGATCCGGACCAAAGAGGATATCCTTTTCGAGGACAGCCTCCGGCCGAGAACGTTCGACGAGTTCGTCGGCCAGGAGAAGGTCAAGTCGAACCTCCGCGTCTTCATCGAGGCCGCCAAGAAGCGCGACGAGCAACTCGACCACGTTCTCCTCTACGGGCCTCCCGGATTGGGCAAGACGAGTCTGGCCTACCTCATCGCCAAGGAGATGGGCGTCGGCATCAAGCCCACGGCCGGCCCGGTCATCGAACGGACAGGTGACCTCTCGGCCATCCTGACGAACATGCAGACGAAAGAGGTCCTGTTCATCGACGAGATCCACCGCCTCCAGCCCTCGGTCGAGGAGATCCTCTACTCGGCCATGGAGGACTTCAGCCTCGATATCGTCATCGGCCAGGGGCCGGGCGCGCGCAGCCACAAGCTCAAGATCAAGAAGTTCACCCTGATCGGCGCGACGACGCGAGCCGGACGCATCACGGCCCCCCTGCGGGGGCGTTTCGGCATCATCCACCGCCTCGACTACTACCAGGATGAGGACCTGAAGAAGGTCATCCAGCGCTCGGCCAGGATCCTCAAGGTCAAGGTCGACGACGCCGGGGCCGGCGAGATCGCGCTGCGGTCGCGAGGCACGCCGCGCGTCGCAAACCGGCTGCTGCGCCGCGTCCGCGACTATGTCGACGTCAAGGGCGACGGAGTCATCACCGCCAAAGAAGCCCAGCGGGCCCTGGACATGATGGAGGTCGACGCCCTCGGCCTCGACGACGTCGACCGCAAGATCCTCTCGACCATCATCGAGAACTTCGGCGGCGGCCCGGTCGGCATCGGCACGATCGCCGCGGCCATCGACGAGGAAAAGGACACGATCGAGAGCATCTACGAGCCCTTTCTCATGCGCATCGGCTTTCTCGACCGGACGACCCGGGGCCGGGTCATCACGCCGCGAGCTTACGCCCACCTGGGGTATGATTATCGCGAGCCCGGTCAGCGCGGCAAGGCCAAGACATCCGGGCAGAAGAAGCTCTTCAAGGACTGAGGACGCCTTCGACAGGCCATGACCTCCGGCAAACCCCTTCGCGTCTCGGATT
>JADGNU010000349.1 GCA_017883305.1 Candidatus Aminicenantota bacterium
CCAAGGCCCCTTGGGAAGTTCGGGGACGGGGGGCATGACCAGGGACTGCGGATGTCCCGATAAGGTGAGGGAGCTGTCGGCTTCAGGTCCCGCCGGCCCCATCTTCATCGGGGTATGGCAGTCGCCGCATCCCATGCCTTTGACCAAGTATTCGCCCCGCGTGACATCCCCCGGGGGCGGGGCATTCTGTCCCATGACGGAGGCGGCCGCAAGAAAAGTCAGGCCCGCGATCCCGGCCAGGGCCAGCAGAGACAGACGGTTCCTCATTTTTTCTCCTTATTGATAAGGTCTTTTTCGATCCACTGGCTGATGAATTTCAAGGCGTCTTCATCCGCGATTTCCGTGCCCAGGGGCGGCATCTGCCGAAGCGGATTCCTTGTGCCCATCCGGTAGACGACGGCGCTGTGCCCGGGGTCGCCGGGCCGGATGAAGAAGCTCGTGCCGGGAGCGGTGTCGGGCACCGGGAAGCGGCTGGGACGCTGGAGGCTGGTGACGATGACCGTTTCATCGGCCGCACCGGGCTTGACGCTGTATCTGAGGATCAGGCCGCGAGATTCGAGCGGGCCGGAAGGATTGTGGCAGTTGCCGCAATTCGCATGCATGTACCCTAGAGCCGCGCGTCCGGCCGTGGTCGAGGCGGCAATTCGTGGGGCATGCGAGGCCCATGCCACGGGATAAGAACGAATAAGCTTCTTCCCGACAAGGGTGGCCAGGTTCACCATCCCGGCCGAGGGGTGCTCGGCGTGCGGCGCCTTCGGGTCCCGGTCCGGGGATAGTTGAAGCGCGCTGAACCCCAGGATCTCCTCCTTGTCGCCGACATGACAGGCCCGACAATCCCAAACGCCGGGGATGTCATGCCCGACCCCGGGCCGGATCTCAACGACGTTTTTGAGTCCCCTCTGGAGAACCAGCCGGGCCTCGGTCTCGTCGGCGTTCCAGGCGTAGGCCGCGAACGCCAGCCGCCCTCCTCCGAGAGATTCGATCAAGCGCGTTTCCACGCGGCGGCCGCCGAACGAGAACTCCTTCCAGATCTTCGTTCCCTCCGGGAACGACCAAATATCGGGGTCGGAGGCATCGATGGCCGTCCCGGGGGGCAGGTAGATCCAGCGTTGCTTGCTCGCACCGTCCGACCAGAGAGGGTATTGGGGGGAATAGTGAAGGTTCCGCGGGTCGATCGTTTTATGGCCGAAATCCGAATAAAGCCCCGTCGACCGCAGATCATCCGGAAAGGCCGGCGTGGAGGCGGCTCTGCCCGAAATCAAGAGCGCGAAGGCAAGCCAAAGCGCGGAGGCCATTATTTCTCTGATATTTCGGCCAGGAGCTTCGAGGTGAGATCGGCGACCTTGGCGAAGGCGGCGGCGACGTAATCGTCGAGCTTCTTGAGCGCCTGCTCCTTATCTTTGGCGTAGAGGGCGGCGAAATCCTTTTCGAATTTCGGCCGGCCCTTGATGAACTCCTTCTCGGCCGGGAAAAGCTCCTTCAGGAGCGTTTGGCGCATCGGGCCGTAGTCCGCTTCGGCGGCCTTCTCGAGCTGGAGGACCTTGGTGTTCAGGAGTTCGCCCTTGGCGGCCTTGATCTCGGCGCCCTCAAAGTGCTGTTTGAAGAAGGCCGCATCGTCGTGAGCGTTCCCTCCGAGGCCGGCGCCCGGCGGCAGGCTCGTGACCCCGTCATAGAGGGGCAGGAAAACGGTCGTGTCGGGCTTGCCCATGGCCAGCCAGATCGAAACGGACAACGGCTCCGGTCGCTTCGCCCCGAGAGAGACGATGAAGGCGTCGATCGTCGAGGCCGTGCAGATCGTCCTGAACTTCGTCTGATTCGGCGTGCCCGTCTTGTAGCCGCCCGTGGCGTCGTATTCGGTTCCCTCGTAGTGGTCGCGGAGGATGGCCATGAGCGCATCCGCGGTCACTTTCTTTCCGAGCTTCACGGAAAACGGATAATCGCGGCCGAGCTGCCAGGGCCGGCCGGTGAGGAGGCTCAAGCCCCTCCAATGGCGCAGAACATTCCCATCGGCAGCCAGTTCGCGAGTCGACGGCCTCTCGAAAGTCTTCTTGAAATCGAACGCGCCGTCCTTGGCCGCGTCGTACCAGCCATTTTTGGCGGCGTATTCAACGATATCCGGGCTGCCCACGAAATGTTCGGCGTCGGCGGAGCGGATCGCGCGGATCGTGTAGTGGTTGGGAATGACGGCCACCTCGTCGTCGGGGACGCGCTCGGCGTACCAGTGACGGCCCCTGAGCACGGCCAGCATCCAGGCCTCGTTCCTGTCGGCGATGGAGTAGGTCCTGCCGGTAGATCGATAGCCATACTTTTCGATGAGCTCGCCGGCGATCCGGACGGCCTCGCGCGCCGAGGTGGCCTTCTCGGCCATGAGCCGGCGGAGCATCCAGCCGATGCCGCCGTCGGTGGTATCCTCGTCGCTCACCCGCGAGGGGCAGCTGTCGGAGGTGATGAGGACGCCGTGGTCGTTGATGAAGCTATCGGCGAACTCCTGGGTGGTCGCTTCGATCCAGAGGAAGCCGTTGGTGCGGCCGTCGGTCTCATAGAAGGCGCCCTGGCCGAGGTCGACCTTCCGGGGCGCCCCGTCATCGCGGGCCTGGATCTTGCGCAGGTTGACGATGATGTCGCCCCGGTCGTCTTCGTTGTG
>JADGNU010000012.1 GCA_017883305.1 Candidatus Aminicenantota bacterium
GAACAGCACGACGCCCGTGGCGAAGAGGGCCTCGCGGTGCTCGCCGGTGGCGTAGCCCATCTCCAGGGCGATGTTCGAGGTCAGCGTCCGGACCGGGGCGAGGAGCGAGCCCGGCACCTCGGCGGCGTTGCCGGCGATCATGATGACCGCCATGGTCTCGCCGATCGCCCGGCCCATGCCGAGGATGATGCTGGCGATGATGCCCGATCGGGCCGCGGGCAGCAGGACCATCTTGACGGTCTGCCATTTTGTGGCGCCCAGGGCGATGGACCCCTCCCGGTAGGCCGGCGGGATGGCCTGGAGGGAATCGACCGAGATGGAGATGATCGTCGGCAGGATCATGATGCCGAGGATGATCGAGGCCGCCAGGACCGAGAGCCCGGGGCCGCCGAAGGTCTCCCGGATGAAGGGGACGAGGATGATGACGCCCATGAAGCCGTAGACGACCGACGGGATCCCGGCCAGGAGCTCGATGACCGGCTTGATGACGCCCCGGACGCGCTTGGACGCGAATTCCGTCAGCACGATGGCGCACGAGAGCCCGAAGGGGACCCCGATGACCAGGGCGCCGGCCGTGACATAGATCGACCCGACGATCATCGGCCACAGTCCGAAGAGCTTCTCGGAAGGGTACCAGCTCGTCCCGGCCAGAAAGCTCTTGAGCCCGTATCGGAACATGATCGGCGTGCCCTGGCCGACGATGAAAACGGTGATGACGAGAAGGACGGAAACCGCCGAGAAGGCGATGACCAGGAGGGCCAGGCGCACGAGCCGGTCATTGCGCTCGAGCCTCGTTCCGCCTCTCTTTTTCGCCGTCCCGTCCATGGCGCCTTCGACCCCGCCCGATCACCTGATCGGGAGAAGCCCCTCCTTTTCGATCAGGGCCTGGCCTTCGGCGGAGAGCACGAAATCGACGAACTGCTTGGCCAGTCCTGTCGGCTCGCCGCGGCTGACGAAGAGGAAGGGCCGGACGAGCCGGTAGCTCCCGTTGCGGATGTTATCGTCGCTGGCCGCCGCCCCGTCGAGCGCCAGAGCCCGGACCTGGCTATTGACCAGGCCGAGCGAGATGAAGCCGATCGCCGCGGGGTCGTGGGCGACGATCTCCCGGACCGTGCCGTTCGAATCCTCGGTGATGGCCCCGCGGAAGATGCGGGTCTTGCCCATGACCAGCTCCTGGAAGGCGCCCCGCGTCCCCGATCCCTCCTCGCGGGTGACGACCGTGATGCGCGTGTCCGGGCCGCCGAGGGGCTTCCAGTCGGTGAGGTCCCCCGAGAAGATCTGCTTCACTTCCGCTAGCCGGAGCCCGCGGACCGGGTTCGAGGGGTGGACGATGATGGCCAGGCCGTCGCGGGCGACGACGATCTCGGTGAGGTCCTTCTCGTCCCCCTTGAGCTCGCGCGAAGACATCCCGATCTCGCAGGCGCCGCTCTTGCAGGCTTGGATGCCCGCGCTCGAGCCCCCGCCCTGGACGTCGACGCCGAGGTCGGGGTGCCTGGCCATGAACAGCTCGGCCCACTTGTCGGCAAAGGGCTGGATGCTCGTCGAGCCGGCCAGGGTCAGCTCGTTCTTCGACCGGCCTCCCCGGCAGCCGGCCAAAAGGGCGACGGCGAGGGCCAGGAAGAGACAGGCGAACCGCTGGCGCGTCATGTCGTTTGGAGCATATTACGTCGGGGGGGAATTATAGCTTAAATGGGCCCCCGACGCGATTTAAAAAGAAGGGGTCAAACCTACCTTTCGTTACTTTTTGTGAGGGATCTGCAGGACTCGTCAATAACCACGGGCAAAAATAACGAAAGGTAGGTTTGACCCCTTCCTTCCTAAATTTCGCCCTCTTCGCCCAGCTTTCTCATACTGGAGTCGTATCCCGCCGTCTTGTCTTCATATTCCGCCGTGATCTTCTCGAGCTCCTCGAGCAGGCCGTCCATTGTCTTCTTGGTCTGGTGCATGGTTTTCGAGACCTCGACGACCTTGGCCCCGTTGCGGTCCTGGGAGGCTTTGACCAGCTGGCCGTTGAGGTCGCGCAGGGCGTTATCGTTGGTCTCGACGCTCTTTTCGATCTCGGCGATCCGCGCCTCGAGCGGGCGCAGGGCGCGGGAGCGCTCGGCAATGACCTCGGAGCGCAGCCGGCGCAGCTCCTTGGGCGTCCACTTGGGCTTGTCCGCCCCGGACGACGGAGGCGCGGCCGCGGCGAGGGAGCCCTGCATGACCTCGTCCCGCCAGCCGACCTTGTCGAGGAACCTCTGGTAGCCGCCCTCGTAAACGACGATGTCGTCGTTGTCGAAAACGACCAAGCGGTCGGCCAGGGCGTGGAGGAACATCTCGTTGTGGGTGACCATGACCACCGCGCCGTCGAAGGCGTCGATGGCCTCGAGCAGGGCGTCGTTCGATTCGATGTCGAGATGGTTCGTCGGCTCGTCGAGGAGCAGGAGATTCAGCGGCGTCGCGATGAGCCGGCCGAGGAGGACGCGGCTCTTCTCCCCGCCCGAGAGGACGCGGATCTGTTTCAGGGCATCGTCGCCCTCGAACATCATGCCGCCGGCGATGAACCGGGACCGCTTCGGGTCGCCATCGGGATCGGCCGAGGCGATCTCGTCGAGGACGGTGTTCGATTCCGTCAGGGTCGAGATGTGAGTCTGCTCGAAGTAGCCGGTCGCGATCGACTGCGGCGAGTCGACCGTTCCCGACCGCGGCGTCAGGTCCCCGGCGAGGAGCCGGAGCAGGGTCGTCTTGCCGCGGCCGTTCCGGCCAATGACGAAGACCCGGTCTTTGGCCCCGATGCTGATCGAGAACCGGCGGATGAGCGGCCGGTCCGGCGTGTACTCGAACGACAGGTCGCGCACGTCCAGGGCGTATTTGTGGAAGCCCGGCTTCTCGGCGAAGACGAACTCCAGGTCCTTGACGGCCTCGAGCTTTTCCCGCTTCTCCATCTTCTCGAGCGACTTGACCCGGGACTGGACGAGTCCGCCCAGGCGGGCCTTGGCCCGGAACCGGGTGATGAAAAGGTCCATCTCCTTCCGCTTCCGCTCGTCGTTGATCCGGGTCTTCTCGTAGATCTCCTCTTCGGCCGCGATCTGCTCGTAGTACTTGCCGGTGTTCCCCTCGATCTTCCGCACCTTCCGCCGATGGATGCCGAGGACGTGCGTGACGACGTTGTCCATGAAACTGCGGTCGTGGGTGATGAGGAGGAGCTCGCCCTTCCAGGCCGCCAGGAACCGCTCCAGCCAGCGGATCGAGGTGATATCGAGATAGTTGCTGGGCTCGTCGAGGAGGAGCATCTGATAGTCGCCGACCAGGACCTTGGCCAGGTTGAGCCGGACTTGGTAGCCCCCGGAAAGCTCCATCGGCTTCTTCTCCAGGTCGGCCGCTTCGAAGCCCAGCCCGGTCAGGACCTTCTCGACCCGCCAGATCTCGTTTTGGGCGTCGTGCGGCAGGGCCTTGGCGCCCTCCGCCAGGACGGTCGGCTCGGTGAACCTCACCCGCTGCTCGACGTAGCCGATGCGGTACTTCCGCGGCTTGGTGATCGTCCCCTCGTCAGGCTCTTCCTCGCCGATGATCATCCGGAAGAGCGTCGTCTTGCCATGGCCGTTGCGGCCGACGACGCCGACGCGCTCTTTGCGGTTGACCTTGAAGCTGATCGAGTCGAAGAGCCCCTGTTTTCCGTAGCTCTTCGAGAGGTTGTCGACGACGATCATAGAGAAATCCCTGTCCTTATCAGAACGTCTATTCCCGCAGACCCGCGCCGACGGCTACTTCGCCGCCGTCCCGTTCACGGCCTTGGTCTTGTGGGCTCCTTTGGTCACGTGGACGCGATATCCGTCCTCGCCCGGGAGCCAGACCTCCGAGAGAACGTAGACGGTGATGTACTCCGTGTACGAGGGGGCGAAGTCCCCGACCTCGTCGAAGACGAGCCGCGGTTCTGCGACCGGCGGGACCGGCTGAGCGATCCGCTCGATGACTGCGACCGGCGTCTCCTTGCCCGTCGACACCTGCCGCAGGACGAGTCCGCCCTCAGCCGTCTTGACCACGGCGTAGTCGCCGGCGCCGAGCTTCTTGCCGCCCGCCTGAAGCGGAAAAGGCACCTTGAAATCCGCCTGGGCGAAGGCCGAAGCGACGCCCGCGACGAGGAAGAAGGCCAGGGCCACGACGGTGGCCGTCGCTTGACGTTTCATCGCGCGCCTCCTTAATTCGGTGACACACAACTAAATACACTTAATTGCCCGTCCCGTCACCTCAAGAACAGAATTAAGTGAATTTAGTTGTGTGTCACTCTATTCTATACGGTCACTTCGGCCGGGTAGGCCGGGACCGGGTCCGTCGTCTCGGGCACGCCGCTCTTTATGGCGTCTTCCATGCCCTCGATGAAGGTGTCGATCTCCTCGAGCGTCGTGTAGACGTTCGGCGAGATGCGCAGGGCCTGGTAGTCGAAGACCGAGTTCGGCGGGGCCCCGCCGACGAGCGGCACGCAAATGATCCTGTAGTTGTTCCTCAGGAAGGTGGCCAGCTGGCGGACGTCGAGGCCCTCGATGGCGACGGCCATGACACCCCAGGCCTGGGCCGGCTCGCTCGTATCCGTCAGGACCTTGACCCGGGGGTGGACCTTGAGGGCGTTGACCCAGCGCATGTTCAGGTAGCGCAGCCGGGCCGCCTTGCGCTCCGCTCCGATGGCCTGGTGGAAAGCGAGCGACTCGCCGAGCGCCGCCCGGATGGCCCAAGGGTGCGTCCCGATCGACTCGAACTTGCGGATGTCGTTGTCCTGCTGCTCCGGGGCGGCCTGGAGCGGCCAGAACCGCGGGATCATCTCCTTGCGGACATAGAGGCAGCCGTTGCCAAGCGGGGCCAGAAGCCACTTGTGCAGGCTGACGCCGTAGGCGTCGCATTCGAGGTCGCTCAGCTTGAACGGGAAGTGACCCAGGGCGTGGGCGCCGTCGACGATGGTGACGATGCCCTTCGACCTGGCCAGGCGGGACAGCCGCTTGACCGGGAAGAGCTGGGCCGTCAAGTTGGTGATGTGGGTGAAGTGGAAGACCTTCGTCCGCGAGGTGATGGCCTTCTCGAACATGTTGTACAGGAAGTCCTGGGTCGCCGGCACCGGGAACTGGAGCCGGGTGACCTTGATGCCCTCGCGCCGCATGCGCTGGTCCCACGTCGTCAGCATGCGGGGGTAATCCTGCTCGGTCGTGATGACCTCATCCCCCGCCTTGAGGTCGAGGCCGTTCTGGGCGATCTGCAGGGCCTCGCTGGCGCCGCGCGTCAAGGCCATCTCCTCGCGGTCGCAGCCGAATTCGTTGGCCATGCGCCGGCGCAGCGTCTCGCTGTTCCCGGCCACCATGCCCTGATAGTGGACCGGCAGCATGTTGATCATCTCCATGTACCGGAAGACGGAATCCAGGGACACCCGGGGCATGGGGCAGGTGAAGCCGTTATTGAGGTTGATGAGCTCGCGATCGAGCTTGAAGGCCAGCTGGATCTCGCGCCAATAGAACTCGTCCTTGGCGACATCCTCCGCCGTCCGCCCGACGACCGACTGAGAGGCCTCGTCGATGCGGGCCAGGCCCTTGGGATCAAAAGCCACCGCGGCCGCGCCGAACGCGCCGACCGACTTCATGAACGATCTCCGGCTCCAGGATCCGCTCTTCTTCATATCCGACCTCCTCGGGTGTGAGACATCCGGGCGACGATGAAAAATGATTGTAATGCAGTCGTCGGGAGCGGTCAAGGTCCGGCGGGGAGCCGAAGAAGCTCGGCCCCCCTAGAACCGGGGCACGGCCGGCTTGTCGCCATAGACGACGAGGTCGTCCACCCTGATAAATTCCCCGGGACGGGGGTTGCGCAGCTCGAGCCTGAGCGTGTGCCGGCCCGGCCCGAGATCATAGGCCCAGGCGATCTCGAGCCTGCGGACGAGCTCGTCGACCGGCATGGCGATCGCGGCCGGAGCCCGATCGTCGATGCGGAGCTCGACCTCGTAGACGTAGGGGTCCGACCGGTCGCCGACCATTTTCGATGGCCCGCCGGTCAGGACGAAACCGGTGCCCTCGAACTCGAGCTCGGCCGAAGTCTCGAGCTGCAGCCCCGCGCGTCGGCGCTCGACGGGATAGAGTCCCGGGAAGCTCGTCTCGAACTTGACCGGCCTGATCGGCTCGACGGGCAGGCGGACGGATTCGCCTTCGACCCCGCCGCCATTCGCGTGCACCATCTCCAGGGCTTGGGCCAAACTCGTCTCATAGACCTTATTGAGTGACATCGACGTGTAAGGGAACGGCTTGTCCTCGATGGCCTTGAGCGGGTCCCGCCAGCTCGCCGGGATGCCTCCGTAGCCGAGCATCGTCCCCAGGATCCCTCCGGCGCTGGCCGGATTGCAGTCCGAATCCTGGCCGCACCGCGTCGCGATCTCGAGCGTCCGGCCAAAATCGCCGTGACCGTAAAGGAGGCCGATGACGACATAGGCCCCGTTGACCCGGGCGTCGATGTTCCCGGGATCGAAGACGAAATCGGGGCAGCCGATGTCCTCGGCCCAGCTGCGCTCGACCGCCAACCAGGCCCTTTTCCAATCGGCCGGGTCGGCCCGATAGCTGGCGATGACGTCCGTGATGCAGCGCGCGAACGTCGATTGCGGCGGCAGGACCTTCAAGGCCTCTTCGACGACGTACCGGACATCGTCGCTGACGAAGGCCAGGCTGTACATGGCGGCGATATAGACGCCGCCGTACCAGCCGTCGCCGTAATTCATGATGTGGCCGACCCGGTCCGCGATCTCCGCCCCGGCGTTGACCATGCCCGGGCTCATGAGGCCGGCGAAGTCGGCCTCGATCTGGAAGTCGATGTCGTCGGCGTGAGGGGAATTCCTCCAATGCCCCGAGTCCGGAGGGAGAACGCCGCTTAGAACATTGTAGCGCGCCGCCTGGTTCGCGTGCCAAAGGGGATAGGCGGCGTGGGCGAACGCCTGGGCGTGTTTCGCCGCGGGCGCGTCGATGCCCTCGCGGGCCATGACCTCGACGAAGGTCAGGTCCATATAGACGTCGTCATAGAGCCCCGGGGACCGCTCGAACCTCTTGGCGACAAGCGTGTCGTCCCAGGGGATCGTCTGGTAGTCCTGGATCATGGCCCCGGGGTAGCGAAACTCCGTCGGGCCGCCGAACGTGCAGCCGATGACCTGGCCGGCCCAGCCGCCCTTGATCTTGTCGAGCAGCACGGAACGGCTGAGCTCGGTCCTGGGCCCGGCGGCCACGCCGGCCTTGGGGGGCCGGCCGCAGGCCGCGCCCAGGACAAGGACCGCCAGTCCCAGGACCGCGACGCGCCGGCTGGTCATTTTCCCGCCAAGCCCATCTCCTGGATGACGGCCGTCCCGCCGGAGAACTTGTCGGTCACCCAGAGGATATAACGGAGGTCGACGCTGATCGACCGCTGCAGTTCGGGGATGACATAGTAGTCGCCGATGACGCTCTCATAGGTCATGTCGAAGATGATGCCGATCTGCTCGCCCTTGGCGTTGAGCGTCGGCGATCCGGAATTGCCGCCGGTGACATTGGTCGTATTCAGGAAGCAGGCCGGGACGTCCTTCAGCCGCGCGTCGGCGTAGGGCCCAAAATCCTTGCGCTTCCAAAGCTCCTTGATCTTGGCCGGCACCTTGAAGGGGAAGACGCCCGTGTCTTTTTCAATGACGCCCTTGACGGTCGTCTGCGGCAGATAAAGCACGGCGTCGCGGGGCTGGTAGCCCAGGACCGGCCCATAGGTGAAGCGGATGGTGCCGTTGGCGTCGGGCGGATAGGTCCCCTTCTTCATCTCCATGATGGCCGCCTCGTAGGTCATCTTGAGGTCGGCCCCCTCGCGCCCCATGCCCTTGCTCTCTTCGCGGACGCCTTTGAGCTCCTGCTCCATCCCGGCGGCGAGCTTGAGGAAGGGATCGTCGACCGCGGCCAGCTGGGCGGGCTTCAGGCCGAAGAGCTCGAGCCTTTTCGCCGGGTCCCCGAGTGTCGTCTTGGCGTACATCGCGTCGACCCGGGCGCCGATCTCGGCGTCGCTCCCGGCGGCCAGGCCTTTGAGCGAAGCGGGCCATGTCTCGATGTCCGGATGGGCCGTCTTGAGCCGCTTGAGCGTCCATTTCAGGAGCTCCCGGTCGGTGGCGAAGACGTAGCCGCGCTCGGCCAGCTGGATGCCTTGCTTGAGGCGGGGCAGGTTCCGTTCCTGGAAGGCCTGTTCCCGGTCCTTGTCGGGCTTCTGGATCTCGCCCACCGCGCGGGTGATGTTATAGGCCTGCGACATGATGGTCGAGCCGCCGAGGACGCCGTTGAGCAGCTCCGTCCTCGCGCCGAAGGCCTTTTGCCGGACCAGGAAGGCCTCGAGCGCGGCCGGGGCCGCGCCGTACTTCTTGGTCCGGGCGGGGTCGGCATCGATCCAATCGATGAGTTCCTTCTCCTGGGCGGCCTTCTTGGAGACGAGGTCGTACTTGACGTAGCCTTCGAGCTTGCCCTGCATGTTCTTCAGGCCGTTGTAGAGCCCTTTGACCAGGCTGGCGTAGCGGATCTCGACCTCTTTGTCGGCCTTGCCGGCAGCCTCATAGAAGCCGATGAGGTCCTGGATGTCCTTGACCCTCTTGGCCATGTTCTCCTGGTCGGACTTGAGCTCGGGCAGGGCATAGTTGCGATAGGTCCGGCCGGGGTAGCCCATAACGAAGGTGAAATCGCCTTCCTTGAAGCCGTCGAGGGAGACCTTGAGCCAGACTTTGGGGCTGTAGGGAACGTTGGTCGGGCTGTAGTCGGCCGCGGTCCCGTCGGGCGCCACGTAGGCCCGCAGGAACGAGAAGTCGCAAGTGTGGCGCGGCCACATCCAGTTGTCGGTCTCGCCGCCGAAATTCCCCAAGTCCTGCGGCGGCGCAAAGACGAGCCGGACATCGCGGATCTGCTTGAAGGTGTAGAGGTAATAAGCGTTGCCGCTATACATCGAGGCCAGCGTACAACGAAGGTCCTGGCCCGCCTTCTCGCCGGCCGCGATGATCTCTTTCTGGGCCTTGTCGAACGCGTCGTACCGTTGGCGCGGGGTCATCTTCGGCTTGAAGTACTTGTTGACCCTGGCCGTGACGTCCTCGTAGCCGAGGAGGACGCCGGCCTGGTAGCCCTGGGCCTGGATCTCCTCGCCCCGGGTCCGGGCCATGAAACCATCGCTGATGTAGTCCTTGTCCTTGCTCGAGGCCCTCTGGATCGCGCCATAAGCGACGTGGTGGTTGGTCAGGATGAGTCCTGACGGGCTGACGAACTCGCCCGTCCCCCCGCCGAGATTGACGACGGCGCTCATGAGTCCCGTGCCGTCGGTCTTGTAGAGGTCGCCGGGATCCATCTGCAGCCCCAGCGACTTGAGGTTGAGGTCCTTCATCTGATGGGGCATCCACATGCCCTCGTCGGCCCCGGCGATGAGGGCCAGCCCCAGGACCAGGGCGAGGATCGCGAAGCGGATCTTGTTGCGCATGATGAGCCTCCAGAAAAAGGTCGAAAAGCCATTCTTAACGGAGAATCCCAGGAAAGTCAACCAGGCCCGGGGGACGGGTCGCTCCCTCTTTTAAAACGGCCCCTGGTTCTGTTATCATAGTTTTCTTCCCAATTCCATCGGAGGATCTCAGCATGAACGAGACGAAGTGGCATTCTCTGGACGTGGCTGACGCGCTCAAAACCCTCGCGACCGATCCCCGCCAGGGCTTGGATGATGACGAGGCCGCCCGGCGGCTGGCCGCCAACGGCCCGAACGAGCTCAAGAAAGAGGACCGGGTCTCGCCGTGGACGATCTTCCTCGGCCAGTTCAAGAACATCCTGATCATTATCCTGCTCATCGCCACAGCGCTCTCCGCCGCCGTCGGCGAGATCTTCGACGCCGGGCTCATTTTCGTCATCGTCGTCTTCTGCGCCCTGCTGGGGTTCTTCCAGGAATACCGCGCCGAAAAGGCCCTGGAGGCCTTGAAAAAGATGCTCTCCCCCACCGTCCGGCTCATCCGGAACGGAAAAGAGCAGGACCTCCCCTCCAAGGACCTCGTACCCGGCGACATCCTCCTTCTCGAGGCCGGCTTCAAGATCCCCGCCGACGGCCGGCTCATCGAGAACGCCTCCCTCAAGTGCGATGAGGCCTCCCTGACCGGGGAGTCCCAGCCGGTGTCCAAGGATATCCGGCCGCTGGCTGAGGCCGTCCGGGTGGAGGACCGGACCAACATGATCTTCACGGGGACCGTTGTCACCTACGGGCGGGGCAAGGCCGTCGTGACGTCGACCGGACCATGCACCGAGTTCGGCAAGATCGCCGAGGAAGTGGCCGCGGTCAAGGTCGAAAAGACGCCGCTCGAGAAGAGGACCGACGAGATCGGCAAGATGCTGGGCATCGTCTCCCTGGGGATCTGCCTCCTTATCACGGTGTTCAGCATCGTCCGGCAGGCGCTTACCGGCACGGTCGACCTGCCGTTCCTCGTCAAAATGGTCATGTTCGCCATCTCTCTCGCAGTCGCCGCGGTCCCCGAGGCTCTGCCCGCCATCGTCACGGGTGCCCTGGCCATAGGCATGCACCAGATGGCCAAGGCCAACGCCCTGATCCGGAAGATGCCCGCGGTCGAGACCCTGGGTTGCACGACGGTCATCTGCTCGGACAAGACCGGAACGCTGACCAAGGGAGAGATGACCGTCCGGAGGATCCACTATGGCGGCCGGCCTATCGAGGTCACGGGCGTCGGCTACGCCCCGGAGGGCACGTTCAAGGGTCTCGCGCCGGAGGACCGCGCGGCCGGGTCCGGCCTGGAGCTCCTGCTCAAGGCGGGCCTTTTCTGCAACGATTCGGCCCTCGAGGAGAAGGAGGGCCGTTGGTCCGTCAAAGGCGACCCCACCGAAGGGGCCCTGGTCGTCGCGGCGGCCAAGTTCGGCCTCAACCCGACCGAGCTCCGCCTGGAGAATCCCCGCATCGAGGAGATCCCGTTCAGCTCGGAGAGGAAGCGGATGACGACCCTCCACCGGATGTCCGATGGACGGATCCTGGCCATCCTCAAGGGCGCGCCCGAGCTGGCGCTGGCCGCGGCCGACCGGATCTTGGACGGCCGGGAAAGCCGGGAGCTCACGGCCGAAGCCCGGCAGAAGATCATCGAAGCGAACGCGGCCATGGCCAGCGACGCCCTGCGCGTCCTCGGCTTCGCCTACCGCGAGGTCCAGGAGGTCGGGGACATCCGCGAAGAGACGATCGAAAAGCACATGACGTTCCTCGGGCTCGTGGGCATGATCGACCCGCCGCGGGACGAGGTCAAGGCGGCCATCCAGACCTGCCGCGACGTCAAGATCAGACCGATCATGATCACGGGCGACCACAAGCTGACCGCTATCGCCGTGGCCAAGGAGATCGGCATCTATCACGACGGTGACCTCGCCCTCAGCGGCAATGAACTGGACGCCATGAGCGACGAGGATCTCGCCGCGGTCGTCGACCGGACCACGGTCTACGCCCGCGTCTCGCCCACCGACAAGATCAAGATCGTCAAGGCCTGGAAGCGCCGCGGCGACGTCGTGGCCATGACCGGCGACGGGGTCAACGACGCCCCGGCCCTCAAGCAGGCCGATATCGGCGTGGCCATGGGCATCTCCGGAACGGACGTGGCCAAGGAAGCCGCGGACATGGTCCTCAACGACGACAACTTCGCCACGATCGTCAAGGCCATCGAGCGCGGCCGTTGGATCTACGACAACATCAAGAAGTACCTGACCTACCTGCTCCGCTGCAACATCACCGAGGTCATCGTCATCGGGGGCGCCGTGCTCGTCCTCGGGCCGCACTACCTGCCCTTGCTCCCGGCGGCCATCCTCTACATCAACCTCGTCACGGACGGACTCCCGGCCCTGGCCCTGGGCGTCGCCCCGCCCGACCCGGACATCATGTCCCGGCCGCCGCGCGACCCGAAGGAGAAGGTCTTCACCAAGGACGTCGTCGCCTTCCTGGTCATGGCCGTCGTGCTGTGGAGCCCGATCTTCCTGTTCATCTTCTTCCACGACCTCCGGGACATCGTCCACGCCCGGAGCGAGCTCTTCTACCTTTTTCTCTTCGTCGAGCTGGTCATCGCCCTGAACTCGCGCTCCCTCCGCTACAGCTTCTTCAAGCTCCCGCCCCACAAGTGGCTGGTCATCGCCGTCCTCTCCCAGGTCGTCCTGACCGTGGGGCTGCTCCTGATCCCTTCGATCCGGCGGGGCTTCGGCATCCTCCCGCCGACGGCGAACGACGCCATCCTGGCGCTGGCCTTCGGGAGCTTCGTTTTTCTGTCCATGGAGGGGATCAAGGTCATACTGCGGCGGCGGGCTTAGCGGCACCGGGAGTCCATGGACCTCCCCGTCTCGACCTGGCTCCCGGCCGCGGCCGTCCGCCGATCATGGCGGAGTTTCATCCGCAAGCCCTTGGACGAGGAGCGACTCGCCCGGGTGGAGCGGGTCTGCAGGGAATTCCGGCCCTTCCCCGAAGCCCGGGTCGAACTTGTCCGTGAGCCCGTCGAGAAGGTCGCGACGGGAGTCGTCGGAGGCTACGGGCGGGTCAGCGGAGCGCCCTGTTACCTCGCCTTTATCGGCAGGATGGTCTCGAACCATGTCCAGGAATGCGCCGGCTATACGGGAGAGGGCCTCATCCTGGAAGCCACGTCTCTCGGCCTGGGCACATGCTGGGTCGGGGGGTTTTTCAAGCCGGGAGCGGTGGCGCGATCCGTCCGTCTCGCCGGCGACGAGGCCGTTATCGCCATCAGCCCCATCGGGATCGTGAGTTCGGTCCCCAGACTGACAGACATCACTTTTAAAGCCATCTCAGGCTCGTCACGACGAAGGGAGCTCGAGCGGCTCGTCGAGGGAGGGCGTGTGCCTGAGGGCGGGATCAAGGCCGCCTTGGAAGCCGCCCGGCGCGCCCCGTCCGCCCGCAACCGGCAACCCTGGCGTTTCCGCATCACGGACGGGACTGTGACCGTCTTCACCGGCAGCGAAAAGCAGGACAGCAAGCTCTCTCCCCGCCTCGACTGCGGCATCGCGATGCTCCATCTCGAGCTGGGCGCACGGGCCGCCGGCCTCGCCGGACGGTGGGAGTTCTTGGAAGCGCCAAACGTGGCGCGCTACGTTCCGGCCGCTACTTCTTCTTTTTAGCGGTCCAGGGGAAGGCGCCGAAGTCGCCCGCCTGGACTTCTCCGGACATCGTCTCGCCGTCGACCTTGCCCTTGTAAACGAGGGCGAAGTCGCCCTGGGGTGTGCTGATGGTCACGGTCCACTCGATATCCTTGCCCGTAACCTTTCCCTCGCCGGCCATCTCAAAGCCCTGCGGGCCGGCCATACTGAACTTGATCTTCTCGTTCTCCTGAACGAAGGTTGCGTCGGCCGTCATGTCGCCCTGGGGCGTCCCCTGCGTCGTCAGCTCCCACACGCCGGAAACGTCGGCCGGTTTGATTGGCTTTTGTGGGGCGGTCTGCGCTTGGAGCGCTCCCAAGACGAGAAGGACGGTCAGCAAGCACGGCAGCAAGTTGCGAAAACGCATACGCATCTCCTTTTTCGGATCGGTCAGGCTCCTTTCTTACATCAGGTCCCTCGCTTCGTCAATATCCCGTTCCCTCGGAGACCCCTTCCCTTCCGGGAGGGATCTGTGTATAATAGGCCGCTCACGTCGGGGAGTAGCGCAGCCTGGCTAGCGCACAGCGTTCGGGACGCTGGGGTCGTGGGTTCAAATCCCACCTCCCCGATTTTTTTATGCCTTTCGACCCATGATCATCAAATCACTCCAAGGCACCGCCGGATTCAAGGCGGGCGACACGTCATTCCTTAGAGAATTTCTTCATCCCGCAAAAGAGCCGCTGGACATCGGCTACAGCCTGGCCCACGCCGAGGTCGGACCCGGCGAAAAGCCCCTCCCCCACCGCCTGAAAAGCGCCGAGGTCTATTACGTCCTCGAAGGCCGGGGTCTGATGCACATTGGGAGCGAAAAGGCCGAAGTCGTGGCGGAAGAGGCCGTCTACATCCCGCCGGGCCAGGTCCAGTTCATCGAGAACCTAGGACCAGGCCGCCTCGCGTTCCTCTGCATCGTCGACCCGGCCTGGACGACCGGCGACGAAGAGGTCCTGTCATGACGCCCGACCCCGCCCTCATGCCGCCGCCCGCGTCCCGTCCCGGGCTCCTGGCCCGGCTCTTCGACCTGCGCAAGCAGCTCAGCTGGAAACAGGCCTTCACGGCGCTCAAGTATCCCAACTACCGGCTCTGGTTCTGGAGCCAGATGTTCTCGCTGTTCGGCACTTGGATGCAGTCGACGGCCCTGATGTTCCTGGTCTACAAGCTGACCGGATCCGCGGCCTATCTCGGCTTCGTCGGCTTCGCTTCGGGAGCCCCCGCATGGTTCTTCATGCTTTATGCGGGGGTCATTGCCGACCGGATGTCCCGGCGGACGCTGATCATCATCACCCAGACGTCCATGATGGTCCTGGCCTTCGCCATGGCCGCGCTGGCCTTCCTTGGCGTCGTCCAGCCCTGGCACATCCTGGTCATCGCCCTGCTGCTCGGAGTGGCCAACGCCTTCGAGGCCCCGGCGCGCCAGGCGTTCGTCCTGGAGATGGTCGATCTCCCAGACATGACCAACGCCATCGCGCTCAACGGGGCCATGTTCAACGTGGCCACCGCCGTCGGTCCGGCCGTGGCGGGGGTGGTCTACGCGCTCTTCGGGCCGGCCTGGTGCTTCACGATCAATGGGATCTCTTTTATCGCCGTCATCGCGGCTCTCGCCTTCATGAAGCTCAGGCCGTTCGTCCCCAAAGCGGAAAAAACATCCGCGATCGCCGACCTCAAGGAGGGCGTCAAGTATGTCTGGGGACACCCGATGATCCGGACGATCATCGGCCTGCTCGCCGTCGTCAGCCTTTTCGGGATCTCCTACGCCATCCTGTTCCCAGCCTGGGCCGTGAAGATCCTCGGCGGCGACGCGACGACCAACGGCCTCCTCCAAACCTCTCGCGGCCTCGGCGCCATGGCCGGGGCCCTTCTGATCGCCAGCCTGGGACAGTTCCATTTCCGGGGCAGGCTTCTGACCTTGGGAACCCTGGCCATGCCCGTGCTGATCATCGTCTTCGCCTTCGTCCGCTGGACCCCGCTGTCACTCCTGCTGCTCTTCGGCGCGGGCGTCGCACAGATCTTCATATTCAATTTGTGCAACGCTCTTGTCCAGACCTTCTCGCCGCAGGCGTTGCGCGGGCGGATCATGGGCGTCTACGTCTTTGTCTTTTTCGGGGTCATGCCCGTGGCCGCTCTCGGGATCGGGGCGACGGCCCAGCGCCTCGGCGAGACAGCCGCGGTCCTCATCGGGGCGGCGATCATGCTCGTGGCCGCGATCCTCGTCGCGGTCTTCTTCCCGCACCTCAGGCGACAAGCCTAGGCGACCTCGACCAGGGCGTATTTCCGGGTCCCCAATCCGATCTTCTCGCCGTGGGCGAGCTGTCCGGCCCAATCGATGTCGTAGCCGGCACGCAGAGGATCTTTGCCGCCGGCCCGGGCGATAAGGAGGTCGGCTGTGGCTTGGTCGATGGCCACCGGATCGACCGAAGCCAGGATCCCGATGTCGGCGGCGATGGGCTTCTGGTTCTTGGCCATGCAGTCGCAGTCTTTGGTTACGTGGATGAGGAAGTTGAGGAAGACGGCCTTGTCCTTGAAATGCGAGAGGACGCGGAAGGCGTATTCGGCCATCTTCTCCTGGAGCCGCAGCGAGTCCTCGTCCCACTTCATCTTAATGGCGCCCTGCTTGCAGACGACCAGGCATTCGCCGCAGCCGATGCACCGGGCCGAATCGATGACGACATGGCCCTCGGCCTGGATGATGGCCGCCTCCGGGCAAAAGGTCATGCAAACGCTGCAGTTGCGGCACTGCTTGGCATTGACCCGGGGGTGGGTGACCGAATGTTGGTCGAGCTTGCCGGCCCGCGAGGCGCAGCCCATGCCCATGTTCTTGATGGCCGCCCCGAGGCCGGTCTGGACGTGCCCGGTGACGTGGGTCAGGCCGATGAAGGCATCGGAGTCGAGGATGGCGCTGGCGATCTTGGACGACGCCGTCCGCGCCTGGGCGCTCCGTGGTTCCTGCTTGTCGCGGCCGATGAGGCCGTCGGCGATGATGACCGGAAGTCCCGTCGCCTCGGGCGTGAAGCCGTGCGACCAGGCCAGGCGCAGATGGTCGATCGAGTTCGACCGGTTGCCGACATAGAGCGTGTTGGAGTCGGTCAGGAAGGCGTGCTTGGTCCTCGTCCGGACCTCCCAGATAAGTCTGGCGAGCCACGCGGGTTTGATGTAGCCGGCGTTACCGGCCTCGCCGAAATGGATCTTGAGGGCGGCGAAATCGCCCTCGGCGATCCGCTCGTTGAAGCCGGTCGCGAGATAGACCTTCTTCGCCTTCGCCGCTAATTCGTCCGCCGGATCGCTGCCGGCGGCGGAGATGAAATAGACCTGGCTCGTCGGGCGCGAGTGTCCCATGGTCATGCCGTCAGGAAGCTGTCGACGGCTTTGCTTCCCGTGCCGGGCTTGACGGCGCGGCCCAGACCGGCCAGCGTCTTCTCGACGGCGTCGATCGCGAACCGGACCTGGGCGGAGGTCAGGTTGCCCATATGGCCCATGCGGAAGACACGGCCCGCCGTGGGTCCGAGGCCGCCGGCAACGATGACACCGTTCGCGGCGAGGCCGGCCCGGAAGGCCTTGTCCTCGACGCCATCAGGATAGCGCACGACGGAGAGCGTCGAGGCCTCGAAACTCGGGTCGGTGAAGAAGGAGAAGCCGAGGGCCTCCAATCCCGCCCGGAGGGCCTGGGCGTAGAGGTCGTGCCGCTCGAACCGCTCTTCGATCCCCTCCTCGAGGATGATGCGCATCGCCTCGGCGAAGGCCCGGATCTCGTTGACGCAAGGCGTCGAGAAGTACTTCGTGGGGTCGTGCATGATCGGCAGCCAGCGCAGGATATCGGAGTAATAGGCCGGAATGGACTTTAATCCGCGGCGCTTCTCCATGGCCCGCGCGGAAAAGACGAGAATGGCCAGGCCCGGCGGCGTGCCGAGACATTTCTGGGCAGCGGTCAGGACGACGTCGATGCCCCAGGCGTCCATGCGCTCGGGGATGCCGCCCGTGGCGCAGACACCGTCGACGATGAAAACGGCCCCCGTCCTCTCGAGGACCTGGCTGTACTCTTCGACGGGAGCGCAAGCGCCGGTCGCGGTGTCGACATGGGTGCAGACGACGACATTATAGTTCTTGGTCTTGAGCCGCTGATCGAGCTCGCGCGACGTCACCGCCCGGCCCCACTCGCACTCGAGGACGTCGTGGTCGATCCGGAAGGCCTGGCAGATCTGGGCCATGCGGTCGCCGAAATAGCCCTGCGATAGCACCAGGACCCGGTCTGCCGGGCCGGCCGTGTTGAGCAGGGCCATCTCCATCGACAGCGTGCCCGCGCCCGCGACGATGAACGGCTCGCCTTCTGCAGAAAAGACGATCTTTCGGAGGCTCTCGCAGGCCTCCTTGAGGTCGCGGGCCATGTCGGGCCCGACGTGGGAAACGGTCGGCAAGGCCAGGGCGTCGAGGATGCGCGGCACGACGGGGCTCGGGCCGGGGATCAGGAGCAGCTTCTCTTGCGGCATCAGGAACCTCTCGGGCGAAAGTCCCGTCCATTGTGACCAATCCCCGGCCAGAAATCAAGGCAGCATCGGCCGCTGGTCGGCTCGGAGGTCAGCCTCTCCCTCCGGCGGAGAGCGGACTCTTGGAAGCGACCATCAGCACCGCTCCGGAATGACCTGGAGGAGCGGTGCTGGGAAATATCTTGGTAAATCCCTCTTTTAGGATATTTATCAGAATCAAGGCTTCGAGTTCTCAGCCATGATTCTGAGGTCCGCTCCCCAGAGTTCGCTCCCCGCTGGCGGTTTCCTCTGAAACTGCCCTCGTCCGCCACGCGGCCCAGCTAAACTTTTCCAATATCGGGCTCGACTGCCCTCCTCACCGCCCTAACGCGACCTTCAGCGCCTTAGAGAAGCATGGCCCAGGAGACAGAATTGGGGAGGCGCACCAACGATCCGCAGCTCCCGCTGGTTCGGCCTATTCGACGATGCGGTAGGCGACGCCTCCGAAGACGACGATCAGGTTGCGGCCGGCGGAGAGGTACTTGGCGATGGCCGGCTTATCGGTGATCAAGCGATAAAATTCGTCGGAATTGAACTTGATCTCGGTCGTCGGCGCGCCATCCCGGTATTCGCTGTCCGTCCAGACGCCGTCCTTGAGGTAAAACGTCTTGTCGTCCTTATAAAGGATGCGTTCGGAAACGGCCTCGATGGCGCGGTCTTCGAGCTTGAAGGCCTGCGTGGCCTTGGCCGCCTTGACCGCGCCGACGCCCATCACCTGGCCCGTGGAGATGGCCTCCTGGGCCGCGGGCGCCGCCGCGTCGATCGTCATCCGCTCCTTTTCTGTGACCAGAAAGGACGTATAGGGCGTGACGATGCCATACTTGAGTCCGAGGCGGCGGATCTCGTCGACGAGCTCCTTGTTCTGCCCCTGAAGCCGGATCTCCTCGAGGAGGTAGCCGATGCGGCGGGTGGCCCAGAGGCGGGGCAGGAAGCTGAACTTGTCGCTCCCGGTCAGGGGGCGGCTTTCGAGGACGAAGCGCTTCCCCTCCCGTCCGGCCTTCCCGGTCATGACGACGCTCACGGGACCGTCCCCGGAGTACTTGCCGACGAGAACGAGCTGGGAGCCCTTGAAGAGGTCGGGCAGGACGCGCGGGTAAACCTGGCTCGTCTCGATCCCCTTGAACTCGACGGCCAGGTCGGCCAGGAGCGGCGAGGAGATCTTTTCGTAGAAGCTCGAAAGGGCCGCCTCCAGGTTCTCCGACTCGCCGATGTAGACGGAGGCGCCGCGGTGGTCCGAGGCGATCCGGTCGAGGAGCTCGGTGTTGACGTCGTCGCCGACGCCGAAGACGAAGATCCGGGAGCGGCGCTCGTTCCCCTTCGCGAGGTTCCGCAGGATGTCGGCCGTTTCCGTCGTGCCGACGGTCGGCAGGCCGTCTGTCAGGAAGAGGACATAGCTCGGCCGTTCGCCGTCCCGCATCCGGGAGAGCGCGCCGAGGAGGGCGTCGTTGATGTTCGTCCCGCCGGAATCCTCGATGGCGTCGACGAATTTGAGCGCGCGGCCCACATTGTCGCCCGTGGCCGGAAGGAGCCCCTCGGAGAAGGCCGTGACGCCCTCGTCGAAATCGATCACGGTGAATTCATCGCGGCGGTCGAGGTGGTTGAGGATGAAGCGGGCGGCTTCTCTGGCCTGGGCGATCTTGGTGCCGCTCATGCTGCCCGAGCTGTCGAGGACGAGGACGACATTCTTGGCGACGATCCTCTCCCCGGGGGCGGCGAAACGCGGCGAGGCCAGGAGCATGAAGAAAGACCCCTCGGGCCCCTCCCAGTTCATGAGGGACAGTCCGATGTCGTCTTTGGAGAGCGAGTAGTAGAGGAGGAAGTCCTTGTCCGGCCGGACATCCTTGTCTTCGTAGCCGACCCTGGCCAGCCCCTGCCCGTCCTTCCTCACGGAGACCCTGTGCGAGGGGGAATAGATGTTGACGATGGGCACCCGGCTCTCGACGCGGACGGAGATGCTGACGTCCGTCAAAGGGTCGCGGGAGAATTTCTCGGTGTTCAAGGGATAGAGATACTTGACCAGGCCGTTCTCGGCCTTGAGGACCTCGGTGTAGGAGATCTGGACCCGCTTCTCGCCGTTGGCCGGGATGGGGAAGACCCTGGCCCGGAAGAGATTGCGGCCCATGTATTCGAGCAGCCCCGGGTCGCGCATGCGGCGGACGATGTCCTCGTAGATCCGACGGGCCTCGCGGCTGTCGAGGATCTCGCCCTGGACCCGTTCGTTCCCGATGAACATGGCGAAGTCGGAGACCGAGGCGCCTTCCGGCACCGGGAAGATATAGGTCCCCTCGATGTCGCGCCCGAAGTGGTTGATGAAAACCTGGTCGACCGACGTTTTGGCGACCTGGTCGACGATCTCGACCTTGACGTGGTGGTACTTGACGCTGAGCGGCGGGATGTCCTGCCCCGGGCGGGGGTTCGGGATGATGAAACCGTCGGCCCGCAGCGCGGGCGCCGCGGCGGTCAGGGCGACGAGTGCGGCCAGGACGGCCAGGCCTTTAAGACGGTGTCCTTGGCTCATGAGATCCTCCTTGAAGGTCCTTGGCGATCGGTTCCCTTCATCCCCTAATACAACCGGCCAGGCCTTTTTGTTCCATCGGGTTTCGACAGGGAGGAAGATTGGGAAAGGGGGACCTCTTCTCAGAGCAGGTGCTCGAGGCGGTCCCGGAGAACCCCGACCGCCGGAAAGACCTCGACGGGGCAGCCGGCGAACCGCTCCGGGTCGTTGGACAGGAGGAAGATCGCGTCGATCCCGGCGTCGAGGGCGGCCAGGACATCGAAATGAGTGTCTCCGATGACCCCGCACTCCTCCGGCTCGAGGCCGAGCATCCGGAGGGCCTCGAGGAAGGGCGCGCCGGACGGCTTCCACAGGCCTTGTTCGCGGGTGATGACGCAGCCGAACTCGAGCCGGAATTTATTGAGCAGGAATTCGGTGTTCTGGCGCGAGTTGTTCGTCACGAGCGCGGTGGCGACGCGGCGGGACCGGAGCATCGCCAGGAGCTCCAGGACGCCGGCGCGCAACACCGAGGCCCGGGTCTGCCGGGCCTCGTGGTCTTCGAGGATGGCCCACTTGGCCGACCGCTCGGGCTCCGCGAGCGAATCGAGATAGCCCAGGATGGAGGACTTCCCCGTCCCGAGCTCTTCCCGGATCCCGGCCCAATCATAGTCGTTCTCGACGACCGTGCCGTCGAGGTCGAAGATGACGCCCTTGATCCTCATCGCCGCATCACTTCTCTTTGACCCGGCCGACCTCGAAGAGCGGCTCGCCTTCGTTGCACGGGGGCGTGCCGATGACATAGAGCAGGATGCCCGTGAAGGGGGCCCGGACGTCGTCCTTCCGAACGCCGAGGTAGTCCGTGACGGTCCCGACGATCTCGCCCTCCCGGACGTAGGATCCCATGCCGGCGCGGGGCGTGAACAGCCCGCTCCATTTCGAATTGACGACTTCGTACTTGTCGATCCAGACCGGATCGGCCGCCGGCTCGGGGCGGCCGTCGATCATGCCGAGGTGCCTCAACACGCTCAAGGCTCCCTGGACGTTGAGGCTCACGGACTCCTCGTCGGTGCGCCCGAGGAAGCCGGCCTCGGTCGTGATGGCCGGCTTGCCCCGGAGGATGGCGGTGTTGCCGAGATACTTCGAGTTCTTGAGGTCGTGGCCCCGGGTGTCGTCGATAATGATGTGGGGCAGGCCGAAGGCCAGGGCCAGGGCCCGCGTCCCCGCGTCGAAAGCCTTGTCGCCGCTGATCATCCAGTAGGTATAGGGGATGAGGGCCTCGTTGCCGTCGCCGCAATGCATGTCGATGAGGACGTCGGCGGGGCCGACGACCTGTTCGTTGAGCACGGCGGCGATCCTCTGGCTCGTGGTGCCCTGGAGATCGCCGGGGAAGACCCGGTTGAGGTTCTTCCAATCGTCCGGGCCGTAATAGATCGTCCGCTTCTTGAAGCTCGGCAGGTTGGCGATGTGGACCATGAGGATGGTGCCGCGCAGGGCCTTGGGGTCGATCATCGTCTTCAGCCGGTAGAGGGCCAGGATCGGCGGATACTCATAGGCGTGGAGGCCGGCCACGAGGGCCAGCACCTGGCCCTTCTTCGCTCCGTTGATGACCGTGTAGGGGATCTCCGTCGCGGCGCCGTCCTTCCCCGGGGGGACGACGAGAGAGCCGGAGGCCGCGCTCCCGGCCTTGACCCGGGCCCCGCCGATGACGAAATCATCGCCGGCCCATGCCGCGGGGCCTGCGGCGAGAACGATCAGCAGCCCGATGACGCCCGCGAGTTTGCTTCGTTCGATGGACATGCCTGACCTCCTGAAGGGACTCTCCCCTGTATTCTATCCAATCGGCCGTCTAATCGCCAGGTGTTTGAAGCTTCCGATTGACCCTTGCGCTGAACCTCTGTTATAATCCGCGCTGGAATCAATCCTCAGGAGGTCCGACTATGGGCAAGTTCATCGCAGTGATCGGCGGCCTCGTCGCCATGGCCGGCGGCCTGGCTCTGGTGATCTTCTCCGCCACGTTCCAGCACGCGTTCTTCAACGTCGTCCTGGGATTCATCCCCCCGATCCTGTTTTTCGGCGGGTTCATCGGCCTCATCGCCGGCATCAGCAGCATCAAGGACGCCAAGCGCACCAAGAAGCTGGAGCAGGAAACAGAGCCCAAAAAGGCCGCCTGACCCCGACTCTTCCGTTCGACGGCTCCCGCGGGCGTCATCTCTTGCCTGCCCGGAAAGGGCTGTGCTAAGATGGTGACGCTAACGTGGTCACCTTTCAGCTGTTCGCCTTAAGCCTTCTTTTTTCCTTTCCCCTTCCCGTCGCCTCGCGGATCGAGACGGCCTTCCTCGAAAATTCGCCGGCCGTTCTTCGCGAGCTCCTGTCGACCGAAGGCACGATCCCCGTCTCCCTGCCGGAACCCCTGTCGCTCGCCGACCAGCTTTCCCCGGACCAGGCCTACCTCGCTTTCCGCCGGTTTTTCTCGATCTTCAAGACGACCGAGTTCACGACCAATCCCCAGGTGTTCTCGCGGCCCGGCTCGCCGGGCGGCATCCTGAAGGCCCGCTGGTCGTTCCGCAACAAAAGGACGGGGCGGCAATATCCGTTCGGACTCTACTTCTTCATCGTCCCGGTCCGCCTGCCCCGGGCCCCGGACGCGCATGGACCGCTCATGGCCTTCAAGATCGTCGAGATCCGGGCGGAGAGGCTTTGATGGCCGGCCGCCGTTTCTGGGGGCGCCGCACTCTCCTCGTCGCGGCCGGGGCGGCGGTCGTCCTGGCCGCCCTCGTCGGGGCGCTCTCGCTCACCCTTCCCGGGTTCATGTCGCACGACTATGACGCGAAAAGCCTGGCGTCGCTGCGCAAGCAGGCCGGCCGGACAAGGGAGGAGTTTGCCGGCCTGCGGGCCTCCCTCGAAGCCCGCAAGTCCCGCTTCGCCGCCGCGAACATGCCCGCGGATGCGGCGGATTTCTTCCCGCTTTTCCGGGCCGCCGGGCTGGACCCCGAGAACCAGGGCATCGCCCTCTGCAACGACGACGGCCTCATGGAGGCCTGGTACGGCGACGTCCTGAGTCCGGCCGACCAGATCGGCCGGGAGTATCTCGAGGCGCAGAAGCTCGGCGGGGCGTCGTTCCTGGTCACGAGCAAGGCTTCGGTCTATCTCGTCGTCGTGCAGGCGCTCGGGACGAACGGCCGCATGCTGGTCCACTTCGCACGGCTGGCCTTCATCCCCCAGGTCCAATCGTCCTACATCCGCGAGTTCCATGCCCTGCGTCCGGCCGCAAGATTCGAATTCGACGTCGAGTATTACGCCTTCAACGAGGACATCGAGGGTTGGGAGAAATTCTTCGCCCTGCACAAGGACGAGTACGTCGGCCAGCCTCGT
>JADGNU010000123.1 GCA_017883305.1 Candidatus Aminicenantota bacterium
ACGGCAATGAGCTCGCCCCGGACCTGGCGCCCGTCCAGGCAGGTGATGATGAGGTAGATGCCATTCCAACGCCCTGCAGACAGGGTCCCGGGAAGGACGAGTATCAGGATGGCCAAGGCCGCCGCGACGAATCTGCCAGACCTCTGTTTCATAGAGATCCTCCTTCATCCTTCACCTTTATAGGCGCTTCCCGAATGAGAGTTGTCAAAGTTCCGTCAAGATTTCGCGAATTGTGACCCAAGTAAGGTTTTTTTACAGGCCCGGGAGTGCGTTAGCGGTCTCCAGGGGAGTTGCATCTGGAGCCCTGGCATGGTAATTGCTCCAGATAGGCTGGGGCCGTCTTGGAAACTCGAGATCCAGAGACGGAGTGACGGAATGAACAGAGTGAACAGGAAGATGACGATCGCGGCTCCGCTTCTGGCCGTCTTCATCGTCGCCGCCTTCCCTCAGGCCCCGAATGCGTTCGACCCGGAGAAGACTTATCCTGTCGAAGCGCTCAAGGCGGATCTCAAGCTCCTCTGGGACATGCTCGAGGAAGGGCACGCCGGGCTCGATCGCTATATGCCGTCAGACGTGCTCAAAAAGAGCTTTGACGCAACTGGAGACGGGCTGACCGGTCCGTTGACAGAATTCGGTTTCTACTCCAGGCTCCTGCCGCTTGTCGCCGGGATCAAGGACGGGCACACGCGTCTGATGCTTTCTCCGGCGGCCGTCGCTGATCTCGACGCCCAACGCGTCTTCTTGCCCTTCGGGCTCCGCTTCCTGAAGGACAAAGCCTACATTTTCAGGAACCTGAGCTCGGACGCAAGCATCAAGGAAGGCGCGGAGCTCCTGGCCATCGACGGGACGCCGATCAAGGACGTCGTTTCGGCGCTCCTCCCGCTCGTTTCGAGCGACGCCGGGATCCGGACCAGCCGGCTCCGGCGACTTGAAGATCCGACGGCATTTGGCCGGCTCCTGGCCCTTCGGTTTGGGTGGCGGGAATCCCACCGCATGCGCTTCCGGCCGTTTCCGGGCGGGGAGGCCAAGGAGGTCTCGGTTCCGGGCATCATCGCGAGCGACACCATCCGGCTCCTCGCGGAGAGATACCCGGCGACGGCCGAGCGCCTCCCATGCTATGAGATGTCTTTCAAGGGGACGACGGCCGTTTTGACGATCCGGGTGTTCGGTGACGATCCGGACAAGGCGAGGCCGCGATTTCGAGAATTCTTGAAGGAGACGTTCGTCTCTCTGGAGGAAAAAAGGACCCCGGACCTGGTCATCGACCTGAGGGGCAACGGCGGCGGGTTGGACGAATACGCCAAGCTCCTCTTCGCCCACATCATGGACCGTCCGTTCCTTTATTATTGGACCCTCGAAACAAAGAAGGACCATTACGACCTGTTCCGCTTTACGGACGAAACCGCCGAAAGCGCCGAAGAGTTTGCCAGACCGCTCAGAAAGAATGCCCGCGGCGGGTTCGACGTCATCGGCCATCCCAACCGCGGGCTTCAGATGCCCCAGAAGCCCGGGTTCGCGGGGCGGGTGGCCATCCTCATCGACGGGGGCAGCGCGTCGGCGACGGGGGAGGCAACGTCCGCCTTCCACTACTACAAGAAGGCCGTGTTCTTCGGCGAGGAATGCGGCTCCGGCTATTACGGCATGTCGGGATTCCTGGTCACGGCGACCCTCCCCAATACGGGCATCCAGATCCGGATCCCTCTCGTCCTCTGCACGATGGCGGTCGACGGCTATCCCAAGGACCGCGGCATCATTCCCGATTTCCCCGTAACGCCGACGATCGACGACCTTGTGGCGGGCCGTGATCCGGTGATGGAGCGGGCCCTTCTATTCCTGAAAAAGGGCAGATGACCCGAAAAAACTATTTCCTTCTCTGGCCCGTGATCGCGGCTTCCCCGTATTCCAGGGACAGCGTCCCGGTCAGCTTATCCTCGGCCACGATCGCCGAATAATCGATGACCATGCCGTTGCCGACGGTCACGCGGAATTTCACAGTATTGTCTGTAAAGGTGAGGTCGGCCATCTCGGAGGTCCCCGAGGAACCCGAGTATTTGCCGGCCAGCTTGCCGTCCTTCAAGAAGAATTCGAAGACGAACTCGCGGGCGCCGTCCTCCA
The DNA here is from genome assembly GCA_017883305.1 of Candidatus Aminicenantota bacterium. GTDB lineage: Bacteria > Acidobacteriota > Aminicenantia > Aminicenantales > Saccharicenantaceae > RBG-16-66-30. The sequence goes on from JADGNU010000123.1 coordinate 2,116, forward strand.
TCTTGACGTCCCACGTCCCCAGCAGTTCGTCCAACTTCTGCGTTTGGGCGGCACCGGCCGTCGACAGGGTGACAACGAAAAGGGCCGCTGCGAAGACGGTCGCAAAGTTGCGTAACTTCATGAGCATGGGGATTCCTCCTCAACAAAATGCAAAGACGATGATGATATCCATCAGGGGCAGCCCGGGGCTACTGGTCTAGCGCGGCGACTTGGCCGCCGGGGCGGCGCCTCGGATATAGCGCGGCCTGGCCAGGTAGAGCCGGCCCTCGCCCTTTTCTCCGGTCGCCGGGTCGCTCAGCGTGACATCGATCGTGATCCAATCGCCGTTTCCTTGGACTTTCGGCAGGGGAGTTTGGATGAGAAAGCCATAAAGAGCCTGGGTCGGGCTGCCGGCCTCCTGGACTTTGTTGACGCGAAGCACCTCGACGCTCTCCCCGTCGATCTTCACCGCGATATCCTTGGCCTTGAGATCCGGCGCGATATCGATGAAGGACAGGCCGCCCAGCTTGTCCATGCCCCCGGCTTTTGTCACGGCGGCGATGGTCATCGTCAAGCTCATCGGCCGAAAATAGATCTGATAGGACGGGAAGCCGCCCTGCGGCCGCCACGCGTTGAGCCCGTAGACCTCGAGCCGGTCGAAACGCGGATCGATCTCGACCTCGCCAAAAGCGGGAACGTTCCAGGCCCAGTATTCGAGTTTGCTGACCTGGTAGTCTTTGACGGCGGCCAGGGCGATGTACATCCCGGCCTCGACCGTCAGGGAATAGCTTCCATCCGCGGCGCTCCGAGTCGCAGCCGCGTTTTCGAAGCGGGCCGCCTTGAGCTCGATGTCGGCGCCTTCAATGGGTTTTCCATTGAAATCACGGACGTGGCCGAAGATCCGGGCCCGGGAAGCGGGAGCGGGTGTTTGCGGTCCGTCCGCCGCCGCCGGGACGACCAACAGCACGCCGAGGAGCATGACGCCGGCCAGGCCTATCATTCCTATTCGGCTCGAAGTAGTTTTCATTTGTCCTCCTCGTCGGCGCTGACGGACAGCGCTCTTTCCATACTAGCATATCCGTGGCGAAGAGATGGTTTTGGAGCCGGCGTTAAAAAATGATCTGAACAGGCGTCGGGCGGTCCGTCGCGGTGCCATCGCCGAGCTGGAAATCGTAATTGTGTCCCCAGGCCCAGACCGTTCCGTCGGCGGTGATCGCGACCGTATGGTCATAGCCCGCGCTTACGGTGATGACCGACGAGATCCCCAGAACAGGGACCGCGACCGATCGATCCGTATTCGTCCCGTCGCCGAGCTGTCCGTAAATATTCAATCCACAGGCCCAAAGCGTCCCGTCGTCGATCAAAGCGATGGTGTGATGGGAGCCCGCGCTTGCGGCCACGACGGACGTCAGACCGAGAGCTTGGGCCGGGATCGGGAAGACCATCGGCCGGTCTCCGATGCCGAGCTCTCCGTAGACGCCGTTGCCCCAGGCCCAAAGCGTCCCGTCGTTCTTGACGCCCGCCGTATGAAAGCCGTTAGCCGCGATCCCGATCATCCCCGACAGACTCGGAACCTGTCCGGCGGTCAGCCGGGAGGTCGTGGTCCCATCGCCGAGGGCCCCATAGACGTTGTCCCCCCAGCCCCAAACCGTCCCTCCATTCGAGAGGGCGATCCCATGGACGTCGCCTGCGGAGATCGCCGCCACGTTCGATAATCCCTGCACTTGCACAGGCGAATACCGGTCGGTTTTTGTTCCGTCGCCGAGCTGGCCTTCATTATTGCGTCCCCAGGCCCAGACCGTGCCGTCGTTCTTGAGAGCATAGGTGCTGTTTTCGCTGCCTGCGATAGCCGTGATGCCCGAAATCCCTGCGACCTGAACCGGCGCCTGCCGTTGGGTCGTGGTGCCGTCGCCAAGCTGGCCGAATATATTCCGGCCCCACGCCCACACGGTCCCGTCGCTCTTCAGCGCGACGGAGTGATAATATCCGGCAGCGACCGCGACCACCCCTGATATCCCCGAGATCCGCGCCGGCGTCTGGCGCGGGGTGGTGGTCCCGTCACCGATCTGGCCTTCATAATTCCCGCCCCAGGTCCACACGGTTCCATCGGCCTTGGCCATGATCGTGTGGTAAAGGCCCGCGGAAATGCCGACGCGCGTATATTCCCCGGTTGTTACCGAGGAGGTCGTCCACCCGACCCGGTAGGCCACGGCTTTAAGCGTCAGGGACCCTGCGACGCGGACCGGGCCCGTGTAGAGAATCCCCACCGCATCGGTGGGAGTCGAGCCGTCAACGGTGTAGCGGATGGTCGCCCCTCCGGTGGTTGTCGTGATGGCCACGTTTTTGGCGGATGCGTACAGGCCGGGCGCCACGCTGAGCTCCGGGGCCACGACAACGAGCCCGATCGCATAGTCGCCTGAAGTGACCGCCGAGGTGGTCCAGCCGGTCCGATAGGCGACGGCCTTGAGGGTCGCCGATTCGGAAAGGCGCACCGGGGCCGAATAGACCGTCCCGCTGGTCTCGGTGGGCGTCGACCCATTGGTCGTATAACGGATGGTCGCGCCCGCCGTGGCCGTGGTTATGGTGACGTCCTGCTCGGACGTGTAGGTCCCGGGGCCCGGACTGAAGGTCGGAGCTGCGACATGAAACCCGATCGTGTAGGCTCCGGATATCACTGAAGAGGTCCTCCAGCCTGCCCGGTAGGCGACGGCTCTGAGTGTCAGAGAGTCGGTGATATGGATCGGGGCCGTATACAACGTACCGATAGTATCGGTGGGCGCCGAACCGTCCGTCGTGTAGCGAATGGACGCCCCGGACGTCGGGGTCGAGAGGGTGATATCCTGCGCGTCCGCGTAAGTCCCGGGGGCCGGACTGAACGCGGGGGCTGTCACCAGGGGCCCGATCGCGTATTGGCCGGAGGTCACGAGCGAGGTCGTCCAGCCGGCCCGATAAGCCACCGCCTTGAGGGTCAGCGATCCGGCGAGGTGGACCGGGGCCGTATACAGGGTGCCGTTTGTCTGAGTAGGGGTCGTGCCGTCTGTCGTATAGCGGATCGTCGCCCCGGCTGTCGAAGTCGAAATGCTCACATCCTGCGGATCGTCGTAGGTCCCGGGGACCGGGCTGAACGCGGGGGCCGTGACCAAGGGCGCGAGCGTATACTGCGCCGAAGTGACAGAGGAGGTCGTCCAACCCGCCCGGTAAGCGACGGCCATGAGGGTCATCGCATCGGCGATGTGGATCGGACCCGAGTAGACGGTCCCGCTCGTAGTCGTCGGGGCCGAACCATCCGTCGTGTACCGGATCGTCGCGCCCGATGTCGTGGTCGTTATCGTGACATCCAGAGTCGAGGAGTACGTCCCGGTCCCGGGGTTGAAGATGGGGGCCGCGACCGTGGTTTGCGGCGGCTCATGGCTTTCGACCCCGCAGCCGACGGAAAAGAGTAGCGACGCCAAGAGCCAGAGAGCAAAATGACAAATTTGGTGTTTCATTTTCCCCTGTGCGGTCATCATAACCCCCTCTTCGGAGGCCTGTCAACGCCCCGCATTGACTTCCTCTCAGGGCCGGACGTATCCTCGCCCAAGAAGAGGAGAAATTGGCCGATGAAACCTTGCTATCGGAGCATGCTCCGCAAGATGGAATCCCGGGAGAGCCAAGACCCGGCCCCGGCGGTCGCCGCCTCGTGGTCCCTTTATATCCTGAGATGCCGCGATGAGTCCTTCTATACCGGGGTGACGACCGACATCGACCGCCGCTTCCGCGAGCATGAGGCCGGCCGGGCCTCCCGGTTCACCCGGACCCGGCGGCCCGTCGTTCTTGTTTATCAGGAGACGTGCGGCACGCGGTCCCAGGCGTTGTCGCGGGAGTGCGCCGTCAAGTCCTTGGGCCATCAGGGAAAAGAAAAACTCGTCGCCGGCGGGCGCAAGGTTTCTTGACACCAGCCCGCGGCCAGAATATGGGAAAGTCTCAGTACGCTTCGAGCTCCGTCCGGAGCTCGGCGATCAGCTCTTTGACCGTGACGATCTTGTTCAACCGACAGGCATTCTGCCCGCAGAAGACGAGGCCCTTCTCCATGTCTCCCTGGTAGGCGCTGGACAAGGCCTTGGCGATGCAGTAACGGGCTTCCGCAATGTTGCACGTCGTCAGGCAGCGGTAGGGACAACTGAGCCGGTCCGCGGTGTCGTTCTCAATGCTCCGCAGGAATTGGTTATGGATGGCCCGCCCCGGAAGTCCGACGGGACTCTGGATGAGGACGATATCGTCCTCTTTGGCGTCGAGATAAGCTTGCTTGAACTCCGGAGCGACCTCGCATTCTTCGGTGCAAACGAAACGCGTGGCCATCTGGGCACCTGCGGCGCCCGCTTGGAGCAGCCGGGCGATGTCCGCCCCGGTGAAGACGCCGCCCCCGGCGATCACCGGGATCTTCCGTCCGTACTTTTTTTCGAACGGTTTGACCGCCGCAAGGACCTCCGGGAGGAGGACCTCGAGGGAGAATTTCTCGGGCTGCCGCAGCTGTTCGAACGAAAATCCCAAGTGCCCGCCCGCCAGGGGGCCTTCGAGAATGACCGCGTCGGCCGTTCTCGCATAGCGTTTGTCCCAGGTCCTGAGAATGAGGTCCGCGGCCCGGCCGGAGCTGACGATAGGCAGGAGCTTGACCGTCGCGTCATCGACCATCTCGGGCAGCTTGAGGGGCAGGGACGCGCCCGAAACGATGAGCTTGATCCCTTCCCGGACCGACGTCTGGACCAGGTCCCGGGCGTTGCTCAGCACCCCCATGATATTGACCGCGATGGGCCCGTCGGTCAGGCTCTTGGCCCGCCGGATCTCATAGACCAGCGCGTCGCGGGAGACGTTATCGAAATCGGTCTTGGACTTTTCGATATCGCCCAAGCCCACGGAGGCGATGGTGCCGATGCCGCCCTCGTTGGTCACGGCCGCGGCCAGGCGGGCCAAGGAAACCCGGACGCCCATGCCGCCCTGAATGAGAGGGAACGGCACATGGATGTCCCCGATGTCTAACGGCGGGATCTTCATACCTAATAATTACGCCCCTCGGGACCGGATTTCAAGTGGCGACCGAATTCCGGGTGCCGGTGGTGATGTTCTGATAGGCCTTCCGACAACGGGATGGTCCCGTGCTCGGTGCGAAGACGGTCCCCCAGCTTGACATCATGATAGGCCGAACCGATAATCGGGCCGTGGAACGGGGTGAGGAAATGGTGACAGCCATGAAACGATACGCCCTGCTCGCTGTCCTCTTCTCGAGTCATTTTTTGTTCCAGGCCTGTTCCGGCAGGGGAATCCAGGCTTCTGGCCCCCATCTCAATGTCCGCGATTTCGGTACGGTCGGCGATGGGAAGACCGATGATACGGCCGCGTTCCAGAAGGCTCTAGATGCGGCGGCCGGGCAGGGCGGGGGAGTCGTCGAGGCCCCTCGTGGCAACTACTTCTTTGCCGGCCATCTGAACGTGCCGGGCGCCGTGTGTCTGGTCGGCCAGTGGGAATCGGTGCCGGCCCATAACGGCCTGCGCGACCCGGGCCTGCCCAAGCCGACCGACGATGGAACCACCTTCCTCGTGACGGAAGGTGCGGGCCGCGAGGCCGGTCCCGCCTTCATCACCCTGAATACGAACAGCACCCTGAAAGGCGTCGTCCTCTACTATCCCGAACAGAACGCGGACGATATTCCGAAGCCGTATCCTTGGGCGATCGCGATGCGGGGGAAGAACCCGGCCGTCCTCGCCGTGGAGATGCTGAATTCCTACAACGGCATCGAGGCCACGCAAAACGAGCGGCACCTGATCCGCGACGTGCACGGCCAGCCGCTCCGGCGGGGCATCCTGGTCGATGCGATCTACGACATCGGCCGGATCGAGAACGTCCATTTCAATCCCTGGTGGAGCGTGAAGCCCAAGCTTCTCGAGTGGCAGATGGCCAACGGCGAGGCCTTCATCTTCGGCCGCTCGGACTGGCAGTATGTGTTCAACACGTTCTGCTTCGGCTACAAGGCCGGCTACAGGTTCATCAGAAGCCAGGCAGGCGTCTGCAACGGGAACTTCCTCGGGATAGGGGCCGACGACTGCCGCACGGCCCTCGTCGTCGAAGACTGCGCTCC
>JADGNU010000350.1 GCA_017883305.1 Candidatus Aminicenantota bacterium
AACTCCCGACGCGAATTTGCGGTTTTATTCATGACGGCCCTCCTTCGTTCGCAACAGGAATTCTATTAAATATCCCGGCGGCATACAACTGCATTCGACCCATTGCCGGCTGCGGCGCCTTGGTGATAAAATCCATGACTCCGGTTACGGCAGGAGCGCTCGCATGGACAGCATGACGTCAGAAGAGAACCTTGTCGATGTCAGGGGCCTGGTCAAGGTCTACAAGCCGGATGTCCGGGCCCTCGACGGCGTCGACCTCGGCATCAGGGCCGGGCAGATCTTCGCCCTCCTTGGACCCAACGGCGCGGGCAAGACGACCCTGATGCGGATCCTGACCACCCAGCTTCGCCCGACCGCCGGGAGAGCCTCGATCTTCGGCCGGGACGTCGTCAAGAAGTCCGCCGAGGTCCGGACCTTCATCGGCTACGTCCCCCAGGAGATGAGCGTCTGGACGGACATCACGGGGTACGAGAATCTCCTCATCTACGCCAAGATCTACGGCCTCCCCGCGGCCGGTCGCAAGGCGCAGGTCTGGGAGGCCCTGGACAGCATGGGCCTGGCCGGTTTCGCCAAGGCCATGGTCAACACCTATTCCGGCGGCATGATCCGGCGGCTCGAGGTGGCGTGCGCGCTTCTCATCAAGCCCAAGATCATGTTCCTCGACGAGCCGACGATCGGCCTGGACCCCTCGGCCCGCAAGGCCGTCTGGGAGAAGATCCTGACCTTCAAAAGGGAGTTCGGAACGACCGTCTTCTTCAATACGCACTATATGGACGAGGCGGACCTCTATTCCGACGAGATCGCCATCATCGACCGGGGGCGCGTGGTCAAGCGGGGCACGGCCGAGGAGCTCAAGCGGTCCATCAAGCGCGATGTCATCCGCGTCGGCCTGGGCGCGGGGGCCCAGGCGGGGGAGAAGGTCCTGGCCCGGCTGCGGGCGCTCGGCTCCGTGACCGAGGCCGGCGCCGCCGGTGCGGAGCTGACCGTCGCCGTCACGGACGCCGAGTCGGCCCTGCCGGCCGTCATCGATGTTCTCCGGGACGAGGCCCTGCCCATCGTCAGGATCTCGGCCACGAAGCCGACCCTCGACGACGTCTTCCTGGCCTACGCCGGGTCAGCGCTCCAATCGGGCCCGGACCTGCGGGAGGTCCGGAGTATCCGCCGCAAGATCGGACAAGGCTAGGCGGAGCCGGACGGGGGAGGACGGCGGCGATCGGGAAAGGAAAACGGCATGAACTCATTGCGGGAAATGCTGGCGATGATGGAGCTCGAGCTCCGGCGGCTCCGGCACGACCGGACGGAGATCTACACCCGGGCCATCCAGCCCATCCTGTGGCTCGTCGTCTACGGGACGATCATGAGCAGCCTCCGGGCCATCCCGACCGGGGGCATCCCGTACCTCGATTTCATCACCCCGGGCGTGCTTCTCCAGTCAACGGTGTTCGTTTCCGTCTTCTATGGCTTGACCATCGTTTGGGAGAGGGACACGGGCATCCTGAAGAAGCTGCTCGTGGCCCCCGTGCCGCGGTATTCGACGGTCATCGGCAAGACGATCGCTTCGGGCATCCGGGCTATTTTCCAGGCCCTCATCATCGCCCCTGTGGCCGTCCTCCTCGGCGTGAAGTTCATCGCCAGGCCGCTCAATTTCCTCGCCGCCTTGGCCGTCCTCTTCCTCGTCTCCGGCGGCTTCGCGGCCATCTCCATTCTCGTCGCCTCCTTCATGAAGACGCGCGAACGGTTCATGGGCATCGGGCAGGCCATCATCATGCCGCTGTTCTTCGGCAGCAGCGCTCTCTATCCGGTGAAGATGATGCCGCCGCTCCTGCAGCGCATCGCCGTCCTCAACCCCCTGACGTACTCCGTGGACGCCGTCCGGGGCCTAATGATCAGCGGCGACCTCAGCCACCTCGCCCGCGACACAGGAGCCATCATCGTCTTCGATGCCGTCATGTTCATCTTCGCCTCCGTGAGCTTCCGCAAGATCATCGAATAGGGCTCATCGAAAGTTCCCAGGGCCCCGTACGATTTCGGTTATCATCGGGCCGTCCGTCGTGCCGGACCGATCGGAGGAGGGAACCATGAGAATCGGACTGATCCTTGGGTTCATGATCGTCACAGGCGCTGTCGCCGCGTTCGGGGCGTCGGCGAAGCCGCTCGAAGTCGTCCCCCGGGTCGACCTTCAGCGGTACCTCGGAACGTGGTACGAGATCGCCACCATTCCCCAACGATTCCAGAAGGGCTGCGTCGGCGTCACGGCCCAGTACTCGCTCCGGGCCGACGGCGCGATCGACGTCGTCAACGCCTGCCGCAAGAACACCCTCGACGGGAAGGAGAGCTCGATCCGCGGCAAGGCCTGGATCGTCGACAAGACGACCAACGCCAAGCTCAAGGTTCGGTTCTTCTGGCCCTTCGCGGGCGCCTACTGGATCATCGAGCTCGACAAGGACTACCAGTGGGCCGTCGTCGGCCATCCCGACCGCACCTACTACTGGATCCTCTCCCGCACGCCCCAGATGGACCCGGCCATCTACGACGAGCTCATCCGGCGGGCCGCCGAAAAAGGCTACGACACCAGCAAGATCAAGAGGACCCTCCAGCCGTCTTGATCGGGGGCGGCGAGAAGCCGGATCGA
>JADGNU010000124.1 GCA_017883305.1 Candidatus Aminicenantota bacterium
ATGCTTAGCTCATTGATCCTGGTCAGGCTGTGCGCGGTCGATAATTGGTATCCGATCCGGCTGCCTTTTTGAAGGAAGAGAGCGTCGGCCTGGAGCGCGACGTTTCTGCTCAGGGTGAATTCGATTCCGCCGCCGGCGATCAATCCGGCTCCGAACTCCGGGTGGGGAGGATGGATGTAGATCATCCCTTCCCTTGTTATGGGTCCCGTGGTTTTGGAAAGCGATAGTCCGCCCAAGATCTTGAGATCTGCGGGATATGCCCGGGTGATAAGCAGGAAAAGGAGGATTGATACGAGAGTCTTTTTCATTGTGACCTCCTTCGATCTGTTGGACGTCACGCGGGACAGAATCTTCCGCAAAAAATATCTTCAGCACATTTGGGAATGGCAGAAATGAAGACGAGGATATTGTCCCCAAAATTGTCACCAAAATTGTAACGCTGTTTGACTATTCCAGGCAGGACGTGACGGCTCTAGACGCCGCCATCAGGCGGGATTTCTCGAGGAAAAGGGTATGCCGAAGGGGGGACTCGAACCCCCAATCCCTTGCGGGAACTAACCCCTCAAGCTAGCGTGTCTGCCAATTCCACCACTTCGGCACGAAAACGGGCTTACTTCTTAACGGGCGGCGCCGGAACGGGAGGCTTCTGCGTCTCGGTCTTTTGCTCCGGTTTGGTGACCGGCACGGTCGTCGCGGCCTTGTCCCCGGGCTTGGCCTGAGGGACGGTGGCCGCGGCGGGGGCCTTCTCGCCGCCCACGACGGATGTCGATCCTCGGCCGGAAATGATCCAGAGACCCATGGACGTCAGCATGAAGATGATGGCCGAGGCGGTCGTCACCTTCGTGAGCAGGTTGGCATTCCCACGGGCCCCGAAGGCGGTCTGGCTGCCGCCGCCGCCGAAGGCTCCGGCCAGGTCCGCCGCCTTGCCCGATTGGAGCAGGACGGCAAAGATCAGGATCAGGCAAACGATGATGTGCAAGATGATGATTAAAGCGCTCACTTCTCTTCCCTGTAGGCTCGAAGGGCTTCCTTGGCGATGGCGACAAAGCCGCCGGCGTCGAGTGAAGCTCCTCCGACCAAAAATCCGTCGATGTTCTTTTCCCTGAACAACGAATAAGAATTGGCCGGCTTGACGGAGCCGCCGTAGAGAATTATAGCACAGTCGGCCGTGTCATTTCCATAGCCTTCTCTCAAACGGCCCCTGATATGGGCGTGGACCTCCTCGGCCTGGCCGGGGGAGGCCGTCCGGCCTGTTCCGATCGCCCAGACGGGCTCATAGGCGATGACGACGCGGGCCATATCCTCTTTCGAAAGGCCGGCCAGCCCCTGGGCCAGCTGGGCAGCGATGCGATCGAGCGTCTGCCCGCCGTCCCGCTCGGCCAACACCTCCCCGATGCAGAAGATGGGGGAGAGGCCGGATCTGAGGGCTGCCCGGACCTTACGGTTGACGGTTTCGTCGGTCTCGCCGAAGAGCTGGCGCCGCTCGGAGTGGCCGACCAGGACGTAGGCGCACCTCGCGTCCTTGAGCATGGGCCCCGAGACCTCGCCGGTGAAGGCGCCCTGGTCCTCCCAGAAAAGGTCTTGGGCCCCGAGCGCCACAGGCGAGCCGGCGATGGCGGCGGCGACCGCGCCAAGGGCGGTGAAGGGGGGGATGAGGACGAGGGAGCAATCCGTGATTTCCGATTCCGCCGCGACGATCTGCCGGGCGAGAGCGGATGCCTCCCGCAGCCCCAGGTTCATCTTCCAGTTGCCCGCGATGAACGGGCCTTGGACCGGGGCGGCCATCTACTTTTCCAGGGCGGTGATGCCGGGCAGGGTCTCGTAGGCGACGTACTCGAGGGAGGCGCCGCCGCCCGTCGAGAGGTGACTGATCCTGTCCTCGACGCCGGCCTTTTTCACGGCGGCGACCGAATCCCCGCCGCCGACGATGGAGACGGCGCCCGAATAGGCCACGGCCTTGGCGATGCCGATCGTCCCTTTGGCGAACTCGTCGATCTCGAAGATGCCCATGGGGCCGTTCCAGAAGATCGTCCGGGCCGTGGCGATGACCGCGGCGTAGGCGTCGACGGTCTTGGGGCCGATATCGACGCCCATCATGTCGTCGGGGAAGGGGAGGGTCTCGACGATCTTCGTGAACGCCCCGGCCTCGGCGGTCTTGGCCAGGACATGGTCCAGCGGCAGGTGGAAGCTGACCGCGTTCGCCCGGGCCTTGTCCAGGATGATCAGCGCAATCTCCATCTGGTCGTCCTCGACGAGCGATTTGCCGACACCCAGGCCCTGGGCCTTTAGGAAAGTGTAGGCCATGGCGCCGCCGATCAGGATGTGGTCGGCCTTTCCGATGAGGCTCTCGATGATCTCGATCTTGTCCGAGACCTTGGCCCCTCCGAGGATGGCGATGTAGGGCTTGACCGGCGTGTGGACCGCCTTCTTGAGGTAGTCGACTTCCTTTTTCATCAGGAATCCGGCGGCCGTGACCGGAACGAAATCGGCGATGCCGACGACGGAGGCGTGGGCCCGGTGGCTGGAGCCGAAGGCGTCGTTGACGAAGATGTCGATGTCTTCGGCCAGCTTCTTGGCGAATTTCGGGTCGTTCTTCTCTTCTTCCTTGTAGAACCGGACGTTCTCGAGAAGGAGCGCTTCGCCCTCGCCCAGGGCGTGCTTGAGCCGCCCGACCTCGTCGCCGATGACGTCGGGGGCCATGACGACCTTGTTCGGGATGAGCTCGGCCAGCCGTTTCGCGGCCGGGCGGAGACTCATGGCCGGGTCGACCTTGCCCTTGGGCCGCCCGAGGTGGGAGGCGATGACGAGCCGGGCGCCGTGATCGAGGAGCCAGACGATCGTGGGCAGGGAGGCGCGGATGCGCGTGTCGTCGCGGATCTCGCCCTTGTCGTCCAGGGGGACATTGAAGTCGACGCGGAGGAAGACGAGCTTGCCTTTGACGTCCAGGTCGGTGACGAAATTCATGCCGGGCTCACTTGGCCACGAATTTGGCCAGGTCGACGAGCCGGCAGGAATAGCCCCACTCGTTGTCATACCAGGCGATGACCTTGGCCAGGGTGCCGTCGATGACCTTGGTCGAGAGGAGGTCGACGATGCCCGAGCGGGGGTCGCCCAGGAAGTCCACGGAGACGAGGGGTTCGTCGGTGACGCCCAGGTAGCCCTTGAGACCACCGGCGGCGGCGTTCTTGAAAACGGCGTTGATCTCTTCGGCCGTCGTGGCCTTCTTGAGCACGGCCACGAAATCGACGATGGAGACGTCGGGGGTCGGGACGCGGACCGAGAACCCGTCGATCTTGCCCTTGAGCTCGGGTATGACCAGCCCGACGGCCTTGGCCGCCCCGGTCGTTGTCGGGATCTGGGCGACGGCGGCCGCGCGGGCCCGGCGCAGGTCCTTGTGGGGCGCGTCGAGGATCTTCTGGTCATTCGTGTAGGAGTGGATGGTCGTCATGAAGCCGCGCTCGACGCCGAAGACCTCATGCAGGACCTTGACGACGGGAGCCAGGCAATTGGTCGTGCAAGAGGCGTTGGAGATGATGTGGTGCTTGGCCGGATCGTACATCTCCTCGTTGACCCCGAGGACAATGGTGACGTCCGGATCGGTGGCCGGAGCCGAGATGATGACCTTCGCCGCGCCGCCCTTCTCGATGTGCTGGATGGCGTCGGGGCGCTTGGTGTACTTGCCGGTCGACTCGATGACGACGGAGACCCCGAGGTCCTTCCAGGGGAGCTTGCCGACCTCTTTCTCGGCCAGGACGCGGATCTTCTTGCCGTTGACGACGACGGAGTCTTCGGTCGCCCGGACGTCCTCTTTGAAGGTGCCCAGGACCGTGTCGTACTTGAGCAGGTGGGCCAGGGTCTTGGCGTCGGTGATATCGTTGACGGCCACGTACTCGATCGCCGGGTCGTTCCAGGACGCCCGCAGCATGTTGCGGCCGATCCGTCCGAATCCGTTTATACCTACGCGGATAGCCATGAAAACCTCCTTGATTCGACGAGGGAAAGTTAGGCCGAAAATAGCACAATCGGGCCCTGAATTCAAGCCCGAACGGGGCTATTTCGAGGGGCCGCTCTGCTTGCCGGGCTCGGCGATCTTCTTGGCCCGCTTCTGCTCGTACATGAGAAGGTCGGCGCGGCTCAACATCTCTTCGACCGCCTCCGCCTGATCGGGCTCGCGGGTGGCGACGCCCGTGCTCACCGACAGCTGGAAGCCGGCCTCGGCCGATGACCGGGTGTTGAAGAGATCGAGCCGGTCCCGGAGCCGCTGCGAAAGGGCGTCAACGTTCATCGCGGTCGCTTCCATGGCCAGGACGGCAAACTCGTCCCCTCCGAGCCGGCCGATGATATCGGTCTCGCGGAAGCCCTTCCTCAGAATGAAGGCCACTTCGACGAGGGCCCGGTCACCCATCTTGTGCCCGCCCGAGTCGTTGATCTTCTTGAGGTTATCGACGTCCAGGTAGATAAGGGCGATCACTTTCTTAAGGCGATTGGCCGTCTTGAGGACGTGATCCGCCAGGGTCATGAAGCCGCGCCTGTTGTAGAGACTGGTGAGCTCGTCATGAAGGGACAGGGAGCGGATCTCTTCTTCCATCTGCTTGCGCTCGGTGATGTCGGTCAGGACGGCCATCGTCCCGCCGAACTGGGCGCCCTGGATGCGAGGGCCGCCGCTGACGAGGAACGTGCGCCGCGTGCCGTCCCGGTGCAGGAAGGCGAGCTCGTAGCGGTTGGAGATGCCCTTCAACCGTTTTTCGTCGGCCTGGCGGACGATGGTGTGCTGGTCCTTGGGAACGAACGAGACGACCGGCTGTTCGATCATCTCCGTCGGCGTGTGGCCGAGCATCCGGGCCGCGGCCGGGTTGACAAAGGTGAACTTGCCGTCGGCGTCGGTCAGGACGAGGCCCTCGGTCATCGTCTGGGCCGTGCTGTCGCTGAAGCGACGCAGCTGTTCGAGCTCCTCCTCCGAGCGCAACCGCTGCGTGATATCCTTGAGGATGCCGATGATCCCGGCGACCTTCCCGTCCGGCAGCTGATAGGTGGTCTTGATGAAGATGACGTGGTGCTCGCCGTCCCAGGCCTTGAGGGGGGCCTCGTAAACCTGGTGCCCGGGTTGGGCCAGCAACGTCTGGTCGTGCTCCTGGTGCTTATCGACGATCTCCTGCGGGGCGACGTCGCCGATCGTCTTGCCGATGAGCTCGCTCTTGGCCTTGCCGAGGAGCTTCTCGAAGGCCGGATTCGTGCCTCGGTAGCGGCCCTCCGTGTCCTTGAAGAAGGCCGGGTTGGGCATGATGTCGATCAGGACCTGCATGAAGTCGGTCATGGTCTTGTTCGCCTGGTCCCATTTGGCCCGGTCAAAGCGGTCGTGGGCGCTGATGGCCACACGCCAGAGAAGGACAAGCAGCGCGCCGCACAGGATGATGAAGGCCCCGGTGATGAAAGGCATAAGGGCAGGGGGGGCGAGGAATCCCCCGGCCAGGCCTGCCGCAAGGAGCAGGAGGATGACGATGAGCTGCACGATGCCAAGAGCACACTCGCCATCACCGCAGACACCACCAGCGCGGACAGACTGCTCTGCCGTCCCATGGACGCCTCCCCCTGAGTCCGGCCGCGGGTCAGGCCGGGACATCGATTCGGATCAGATCCCCCGCACACCGTACCCATCACGGGGAACCCGCCGCGTGTCTCAATCGGGGTAGCACAGGGAAGCTCCGAGGCTTTGAGCGTCCGTCGGGGTCCGCCTCCGGGTCATCGCAGGCCATGTACCCCCATTCCCGCTGGTCGGGTTGTCAGACCCTCACCCCGTCGTCACTCCGTCGAACCGGATTCCCGTGCGTCGACTCCCTCTCCGACGGGCGTGGACACCGTGTGGTTTCGGTCAGCCGAGCGACAGTCCCCGTTGCTCAAGAGCCTCTTGGAGGACTCGCAGCGCCTTCTTCCCTACCCCGTGGAGCGCGCTCAGATCCGAGACCGGCACGCCGTCGAGCCGGCCCAATCCCGCACAACCAGCACCGAGCAGCGCCCTCGTGGCGGGCGCTCCGATGCCCTTCGGCAGATCAGCAGGCTGATCGCTCATGCATCGATCGTATCGGTAGCTACCCAGGACTGACGATTGTGAACCTCCACCGTGCCCAGTGGCGAACTCCTCGATGCCGCCGCTTCGTCGGCAGCGCTGCGGCGAGACCGTCGGTCGACCGCCGATCCGTCTAGCGTTGCTCGGGGCACGGGGACATGACGCCGACGTGGTGCTGCACAGGGGGAGACGTTCACAGTGACCAGGACAATCTCGACGGGTGGTCCCGGGCCGGCATCGCCGAGAACCGCACGGTTCTGCTTGGCCATCGTGGCGCCGTTCGCCGTCGTACTCGCTGGCTCCGCTCTCGCCGCCTGCTCCTCCTCGAGCACCGCTTCATCACCGGCCATAGCGGCCACGCCATCGAGCACTTGCCAGCCTCCTGGCAACTGGCGTTCGACAACGGCGACGCCCGTGGTCGGAGTCCCGTCGGACTTCGATCTCACGTCGTTCGACGGCACGAGGATCCGGATCCACTGGTTCCTCGACTCGTCGACCGATGGCCAGGTCCATCCGACCGTGCTGATGGGTCCCGGTTGGGGCCAGTCCGGTGACACCGCTTCCACACAAGCGGCCATCCAGGGCGCCTTGAGCGTCGGACAGCTCCGGCAGGGCGGATTCAACGTGCTCACCTGGGACCCGCGCGGATTCGGGAAGTCCGGTGGAGCGGCCGAGGTCGACAGCCCGAACTACGAAGGCAGAGACGTGTCGGCCATGATCAACTGGGTGGCGCTCCAGCACGGGGTCGAACTCGGCCGACCGGGTGTGCCACGGGTGGGCATGGTCGGTGAGTCCTACGGGGGTGGCATCCAGTTCGCGGCGGCCGAACAGGACTGCCGCATCGACGCCATCGCCCCGACCATCGCCTGGCACTCGTTGGGGACCAGTCTGGACAAGAACAAGACCCCCAAGGCGGGCTGGAGCAACATCCTGCAGAGTGTCGCTTCCTCGGCCACCCTCAATCCGGAGATCACCGCGGCGGACAAGGAGATGAATGGCACCGGTGTCATCGACGCCAAGGCCATCGGATTCTTCGTCGGTCGGGGCCCGGCCCAGTACCTCACCAAGGTGAAGGTCCCGACCTTGATCCTGCAGGGCACGGTCGACGATCTGTTCACCCTGGACGAAGGGATCGCCAACTACGAGGCGTTGAAGAGGCAGGGGACGACGGTGGCGATGGCCTGGTTCTGCGGCGGCCACGGCGTCTGTCTGACCGATCCGGGATCGGCGATCGAGGTGGGCCCACTCTCGCTCGCCTGGATGCGGCACTACGTGGCCAGGGACACCTCGGCCCCCGTGCTCAAAGGCTTCGCCTTCGTGGATCAGAACGGCACCTCGTTTGCGGCGTCCGACTACCCGCCGCCCGAGGGCGCACCACAGGTGGGCACCGGCTCCGGGACACTGACGCTCAAGGCCCAGGGGGGATCGGGTCCACCCACGGTCGCCGCCAACGCCAAGGCAGCCAATGCCGTCGACGCCGTGGCCTACGCCGTGACGCCCGCCCCGGCGGCCAACGCGACGAACATCACCATTCCGTTCGGTCACGATGCTGCCGTCGTAGGCGCACCGTCGCTGTCGCTCACCTACGCGGGAACCGTTCCCGCGGGCGACAGGCCAACCCGGGTGTTCGCCCAGCTGGTCGATCCGTCGACCGGGATAGTGGTGGACAATCAGATCACCCCGATTCCGGTCACCCTGGACGGCAAGAAGCACTCACTCGTCATCCCGATGGAGACGGTCGGCTACACCGCCAAGGCGGGCAGCTCGCTCGAGCTCCAACTGGTGGCCACCACCGTTGCGTACATCACGCCGCGCCTCGGCGGCTCCGTCGACTTCTCCCACGTCGCAATTTCACTCCCCACCGTGCACGGCCTGACCGTCCTCCATCAGGGCTGAGTCGGAGCGCCAGAGCCGATCCGAGCGGGGTCATCGGCTCAGAGCTTGGACGGTGACCAGTTCCGATCGGGACGCCGCGGAGGCAGGTTCATGGGTTCGGTGGGCATCCACCCACTCGCCTCGATGTCCTCCAGGACGTGGACCATGTTGTAGGTGTCCTCTTGGTAGTCG
>JADGNU010000125.1 GCA_017883305.1 Candidatus Aminicenantota bacterium
GCTGCTGGCCTTTCCCCTGCCGTGGATCGGGAACGCCTTCTACCTCGCCGGACTGGCCGGCGCCGAGAACGGCTATGACTTTACGCCCCTCGGCTTCGCCTTCTCCGGGTTCTTCCTCCTCTGGGCCATGTTCCGGCTCCAGCTCGTCGACCTTGTGCCCGTGGCCAGGGAGCGAGTGGTCGACAGCTTGGGCGAATCCCTGCTCATCCTCGACGAAGCCGGGCGGCTGGCCGCGACGAACCCTGCGGCGCGCCGGCTCATGGCCGAGGCAGGCGGTCCGGCCGAGAACGTGCCGGAGGCCAAACTCCTGGGGAAGCCGGCCGCGGAGCTCTTTCCGGCCTGGCCCGAGATGGTCGCGCCGCTCAGCGCGCCGGCGGCCTCGAAACGCGAGTTCCCCCTGGTCAAGGACGGCCCTCCCCGGTACTTCGACCTCCATCTCTCGCCGCTCCTCGGGCAGGGCACGCTCGTCACGGGCTGGGTGGCCGTGCTCTATGACATCACCCGGATCAAGAACGCGGAAACGGCGGCCATCGAAGCCCGCAACATCGCCGAGACGCTGCGCGAGGCCGGGCTCACGCTGAGCTCGACGCTCGATTTCAAGCAAATCTCCGCCGTCATCCTCGATCTCCTGAAACGCGTCATCCCATACGACATCGGCGCGTGCATGACGGTCGAGGGGACGGAGCTGAAGCTCGCCGCCATCAAGAGGCCTACGGACTTCCGGAACCTGATCGGCGAGTCGTATCCCGTGACGGGCTCGCGACTCTGCAACATGGCCGTCCAGAGAAAGAGGCCGCTCATCAGCGCGGTCACCGGCCCGGAGGACATTCTCCTGCCCCTCCGCCCGGACCAGGACGTCAACTCCTTTCTGGGCGTCCCCGTCGTGCTCCGCGATCATGTCACGGGACTCATCGCCCTCTACAACTTCGGTACCCGGGTCTTCACGGAAGAGGACGCCCAGGTCGCCGACCTCTTCGCCAGCCAGGTCGCCATCGCCATGGATAACTCCCGTCGCGTCGAGATCATGGAGAAGCAGGCCGGCATGGACGAGCTGACCGGGCTCTACAACCGGCGCGCCTTCGCCCTCCTGGGCGAGAAGGAGGTCGGACGCGCCCGGCGCTATCAGCGACCCTTGGCCCTTATCTTCTTCGACATCGACCGTTTCAAGGACGTCAACGATTCCCACGGCCACTTGATCGGCGATCACGTCCTGCGCGTCCTGACGGGGCTCGTCACCAAGACGACGCGGGCGACCGACATCGTTTGCCGCTACGGCGGCGAGGAGTTCATCGTCCTCATGCCCGAGGCCAGCCGGGACGAGGGACTGGCCATGGCCGAACGGCTGCGGCAGGAGATCTCCCGGATGACGGTCGTCACGGCGGTCGGCACGCTCTCGCTGACGGTCAGCCTGGGCATCGCCGAGCTCGGGTCCGACGAGGGCGAGAATCTCGAGAGCCTCATCGCCCGCGCCGACCGGGCGATGTACCAAGCCAAAGCCGACGGCCGGAACACCGTCCGGGGCTGACCCCGCAAGGCGGTGCTGGGTCACAGACTGACAGAATAACCTCTGGAACTGACCCTGCCCTGCCCCGCAGAGCCGGGACTGTGCTATAATGACCCCCTTTTCGGAGGTTCAATATGGCCCACATTCAGCCTTTCCGGGGCGTCCGCCCCCCCAAAGACCTCGCCCATCTCGTCGCCGCCCCGCCCTACGACGTCCTGACATCGGAGGAGGCGCGGGAGCTCGCGGCAGGAAATCCCTACTCGTTCCTGCACATCGGCAAGCCGGAGATCGACCTGCCGCCGGGCACCGATCTCTATGCGGACGCCGTGTACGCCAAGGGCAAAGAGAACTTCGACCGCTTCCTGCGCGAAGGGACGATCGTCCCGGACAAGACCCGTAACTTCTACATCTACAAGCAGATCTGGGGCGAGCACGTCCAGATCGGGCTGGTTGCCGCCGCGTCGTGCCAGGATTATCTCGACAACATCATCAAGAAACACGAGCTGACCCGTGTGGACAAGGAAAACGACCGCATGCGCCACATCGAGACGCTCGGGGCGCAGACGGGGCCCGTCTTCCTGACCTACCGCCGGACCGACGCGATCGACGCCCTCATCGCCGAAGGCATGAAGAGAGGGCCCGAGGTCGACATCACGACCTACGACGGCGTCCGGCACATCTTCTTCGTCGTCGACGACCCCGGGCTCGTCGCGAGGATCCAGGGCGCCTTCGCCGGGCTCGCCAACCTTTACGTCGCCGACGGCCATCACCGCTCCGCCGCCGCGACCCGGATCAAGGTCAAGCGCGACCACGAGCGGCCGGGCCGGACGGGCCGCGAAGAGGACAACTTCTTCCTGGCCGTCATCTTCCCCCACAGTCAGATGAAGATCCTGCCCTACAACCGCGTCGTCCGCGACCTCGACGGGCTCGACACGGCGGCCTTCCTGGCCCGGGTCGGCGAGAAGTTCGTCGTCCGGCCCGACGGACCCAAGGCCCCGGCGAAGAGCCAGTCCTACGCCATGTTCATCGACGGCCGCTGGTACGGCCTCGAGGCCAAGCCCGGCACGTTCGACCCGGCCGATCCCATCGGCTCCCTCGACGTCTCGATCCTGCAGACGAACCTGCTCGGACCCATCCTCGGGATCGCCGATCCCCGGACGGACAAGCGCATCGATTTCGTCGGCGGCATCCGCGGCACCGGCGAGCTCGAGAAGAAAGTCCTCTCCGGCCAGTTCAGGGTCGCCTTCTCCTTCTTCCCGACCACGATCGAGCAGCTGTTCTCCGTGGCCGACTCGGGCAAGGTCATGCCGCCGAAATCGACCTGGTTCGAGCCCAAGCTCAAGGACGGGCTCGTCGTCCACATGATCGACGAATGAGCCCCGCCATCACCCCGGCGCTCGTCTCCCAGATCAGGGAGGAGGCCGGGGCGTACTTCCGGAGCGCCCGAGGCAGCCATGACTGGGACCACACCGAGCGCGTCACCAGGCTCAGCCTGAAGATCGGCCGGAAGGAAAAGGCCGACCTCGGCGTGCTCAAGCTCGCCGCCATCCTCCACGACATCGGCCGCGAAGAAGAGGACCGGTCGCACGGCCGGATCTGCCACGGCCGGAGCGGTGCGGCCCTGGCAAAGAAGATCCTCGAGCGCCACGGCTGCGACCCCGTCACGATCCGGGCCGTCGCCGAGGCCATCCGGACCCACCGCTTCCGAAGAGGCGGCGCCCCCAAGACGCTCGAGGCGCGGATCCTGTTCGACGCCGACAAGCTCGACTCGATCGGGGCCGTCGGCGTCGGCCGGGCCTTCCTCTTCGCCGGGGAGATCGGGGCGCGGCTCCACGACAAGGCCATCGACATCAGTAAGACCAAACCCTACACGCGCGAGGACACGGCGTATCGGGAATACCTAGTCAAGCTCAGCCGCGTCCGCGACCGGATGACGACCCGGGAAGGACGGCGGATGGCCGCCGAGAGGCACAGGTTCATGGCCGCGTTCTTCGACCGTCTGAACAAGGAGACGGACGGGGTGCTCTAAAGATGGCGTGGCATCAGGTCTACAACCCGCTCGGGAGCGCCTGGCTCTCGACGCTCATCGCCGCGCTGCCCATCGTTCTTCTTCTCGGCGGGCTGGCCCTCCTCAAGCTGCGGGCCCATGTCGCGGCGCTTCTCGGCCTCGGCGCGTCGGTTCTGGCCGCCGTACTCGCCTTCGGCATGCCGGCGGGCATGGCCGCGCGGACGGCCGGGCTCGGGGCGGCCTACGGCCTCTTCCCCATCGGGTGGATCATCCTCAACGTCATCTTTCTCTACGACCTGACCTGTGAAAAGGGGCATTTCAAGGTCATGCAGGACAGCCTGACCGGCATCACCCGGGATCGGCGCCTCCAGCTCCTGCTCATCGCCTTCTCGTTCGGCGCCTTTTTCGAGGGCGCGGCGGGCTTCGGCACTCCAGTCGCGGTGACAGCCGCGATCCTCATCGGCTTGGGATTCGCCCCGCTCGCGGCCTCCGGGCTGTCCCTGATCGCCAACACGGCGCCCGTGGCCTTCGGCGCCCTGGGGACGCCCATCGTCGCTTTGGCCGGAGTGACCGGCATCGATGTCCGTCAGCTGAGCGCCATGGTCGGACGGCAGTTGCCATTCTTCTCCATCATCATCCCTTTCTGGCTCGTCTGGGCTTTTTGCGGCTTCAAGAAGATGAAAGAGGTCTGGCCGGCCCTCACCGTGGCCGGGGTTTCGTTCGCGGTGCCGCAGTTCCTCATCTCGAACTTCCACGGACCGTGGCTGGCCGGCGTCGGCGCGGCGATCTTCTCGATGGCCGCGCTGGTCGTCTTCCTTCTGAAGTGGCGGCCGAAGACGATCCGCGAGAACGAAGGCATGGCCGAAGTCGCTCCGGCTCCTCCGGCGTCCCGCCACCTCCCGGCCGCGGAGCTCCTGCGCGCCTGGATGCCTTGGATCGTGCTGAGTCTTCTTGTCTTTTTGTGGGGCATTCCCCAGATCAAGGCCCTCCTTGACGGCGTGTCCGTCGTCCGTTTCCCGGTCCCGGGTCTGGACCGGCTCGTTTATCGAATGCCCCCCGTCGTGCCCTTGGAGGCCGCGGAGCCGGCCGTCTTCACGTTCAACTGGCTCTCCTTCACGGGAACGGGGATCTTCGTCGCGGCCGTCCTGTCAGGCTTCCTGATGGGGTTCTCGCCGCGCCAGCTCATCCGCTCCTATGGCCGGACGCTCAAGCGCGTCAGGTTCTCGCTCCTGACCGTGGCCACGATGCTCTCGCTCGGCTACGTGACCCGCTATTCGGGTCTCGACGCGACGCTCGGCCTGGCTTTCGCCCGCACCGGCTTCCTCTATCCTTTCTTTGGGACGATGCTCGGCTGGCTCGGCGTCGCCCTGACCGGATCGGACACGTCGTCCAATGTCCTCTTCGGCAGCCTCCAGAAGATCTCGGCGGGGCAGCTCGGACTGAGCCCGGTGCTCATGGCCTCGGCCAACAGCTCCGGCGGGGTCATGGGCAAGATGATCGACGCCCAGAGCATCGTCGTCGCCTCGACGGCCACCCGCTGGTACGGCCACGAGGGCGCGATCCTCCGCTACGTCTTCTTCCACAGCCTGGTTCTGGCGGCCCTCATGGGCCTCTTCGTCCTCCTCCAGGCTTATGTATTTCCGTTCACCAAGCTAGTGGTGCGCTAGCCAACGATCTTTTTGGCGCCCTTGTACTTGGATTCAACGCGCTCGCCGGGCAGATACTCGTTCTCCATGGCCCGGTAGTCCTTGAGCCCGACGAAATCGGTGTATTCCTCGAAGGACGAAACCCACTGCGTCTGGCCGGGCAGGGTGCCGGTCGGCGAGGCCTTGAGCGCCTTGAAGAAATCCACCAGGGCCTTATGGGCGACCATGATCGAGGCGACCGGGATCGAGACGCGGCCGACGCCCATCTTGGCCAACTCGGGGATGGGGATGAGCTCGGTCTTCATGCCGGTGATGGCGTCCATGAGGTTGACGGAGAGCGGCCCCTTGATCGACTTGACCGCCTTCTCGATGTCGGCCCGGCTCTTGATGCCGTCGATGAAGGCCAGGTCGGCCCCGGCTTCGAGGTAGAGGTTGCAGCGCTTGATGGCCTCGGCGAGGCCCATGCCGGCGAAGACATCCGTCCGGGCGTTGATGATGAAGTCGTTGTCGAGCCTGTCGCGGACGGCAGCGCAGGCCCGGATCTTCCCGGCCATCTCGTCCGCCGGGATGACTTCTTTTCCGGCCATGTGGCCGCAGCGCTTGGGGAAGACCTGGTCCTCGATGTTCATGCCGGCGAGGCCCATGGCGATCAACCGCTCGGTGACCCAGGCCGCGTTGACGGCATTGCCGCCGCCGGTGTCGATATCGGCCATGACCGGGATCGAAACGGCCTGGGTGATGTTCCAGGACATGTCGAGGACGTCTTTCATCCGGAGGAGGCCGACGTCGGGCTTGGCGAGATAGGACCCGGCCAGACCGTAGCCCGAGATCTGGATGGCCTCGAACCCGGCCTTCTCGATGACCTTGGCCGAGAGGGCGTCGTGACAGCCGGGGACGGCGACAGCCCGGCGCTCCATGATGGCTTTCCGCAGGACTTTGGATTTCTTCATGTTGATGGACTCCTTAAGATTGAAAGCGGTCCCTTATCTTACATCATCACGGGCCAGGATTTCCAGAGGAGAGCATAGGACTCCGGTCGTTCACTCTCCGATCGTTTGACAGGCCGTTTTTGAACTGATAAAAATGGGGGCTAAGGACTGACGAACATGGCATCCGCCGCCGAACAATGGGTCCAGGACCAGGAGAGGCTGGCCAAGCCGGACCGCGTCTATTGGTGCGATGGTTCGGACGGCGAGGCCTGGCGCCTTCTCGAGATCGGACTGAGCGAGGAACGCCTCATGGGCCCGGTCTTCCAGCAGCTCAACCAGAAGACGTGGCCGACCGCCTACCTGCACCGGTCCAACCCCAACGACGTCGCGCGGACCGAGAAAGTGACCTTCGTCTGCCACCCGACGAAAGAGGCCTCGGGGCCGAACAACAACTGGATGGAACCGGAGAAGGCCAAGGCCCTCATGAGCAAGCTCTCGGACGGCTGCATGGCCGGCCGGACGATGTATGTCATTCCGTATATGATGGGCCACCCCGACTCGCCCTACGCCAAGGCCTGCATGATGGTCACCGACTCGTGCTACGTCGCGATCAGCATGCGCGTCATGACCCGCATCGGGACGGACATCTTCGAGAAGCTTCGCAACCGCGAGGACTTCATCAAGGGCTTCCATTCGATCGGGACCCTCGATCCCGATCGCCGCTACGTCATGCATTTCCCCGAGGAGGGCCTGGTCTGGGCGGTCGGCTCGGGCTACGGCGGCAACGCCCTGCTGGGCAAGAAATGCGTCTCGCTCCGCATCGGGTCCTTCCTTGGCTATAAGCAGGGCTGGCTGGCCGAGCACATGGTCATCATGGGCATCGAGGACCTCCACGGCAAGAAGACCTACATCACGGCCGCCCTGCCAAGCGCCTGCGGCAAGACCAACCTGGCCATGATGGAGTCGGCCCTGCCCGGCTATCGGGTCTGGACGCTCGGCGACGACATCGCCTGGCTCAATATCGGACCCGACGGCCGCCTCTGGGCCATCAATCCCGAGGCCGGCTACTTCGGCGTCGCGCCGGGGACGTCCATGAAGACGAACCCGAACATGATGAAGACGATCAAGCGCGGCGCCTTCAACCCGACGCTGTTCACCAATGTCGCCCTCGATACCGACCGGAACGAGCCGTGGTGGGAGGGCATCGACGGGCCCGTTCCGGAAAACCTCCTCGATTGGCAGGGCCACCCATGGACGCCGTCACTGGGGACCAAGGCCGCCCACCCGAACTCACGTTTCACGGCCTCGATCATCAACTCGCCCATGCTCGACGCGGAAGCCGCCAATCCCAGGGGCGTGCCCATCTCGGCCATCATCTTCGGCGGCCGCCGCACGCAACTCATCCCCCTTGTCACCGAGAGCTTCAACTGGGCCCACGGCGTGTTCATGGGCGCGCGCATGGGCTCGGAAACGACGGCCGCCGCCACGGGCCAAGTCGGCGTCGTCCGGCGCGATCCCATGGCCATGCTCCCCTTCTGCGGCTACAACATGGCCGACTACTGGCGCCACTATCTCAACATGGGCAACCGCATGTCGAGGCCTCCCCGGATCTTTTCCGTCAACTGGTTCCGCGTCGATGACCGCGGCAAGTTCATCTGGCCCGGCTTCGGCGACAACATGCGCGTCCTCAAATGGGTCATCGACCGGGTGACGGGCGCCGTCCCCGCGCGCGAGACCCCGGCCGGGCTCGTGCCGCGGATCGAGGACCTGGATATGACCGGCCTCGTCCTGCCCAAGGAAGATCTCGAGCGGCTCTTCACAGTCAACATGAAGGACTGGAGACCCGAGGTCGACTCGGTCCGCGATTTCCTCAAGCCCTACAAGGGCCGGCTCCCCGCCGAGATCCGCGAGCAGTACGAGAAGCTCGAGCGCCAGGTCCGCTGAGCGGGGACGCGGTCCCTAAACAAAGACGGCTCTGTCCCAGTATTCTCTAAGGATCAACGGGAGACGTGTGATGTCC